>CAZIXY010000414.1:0-1366 GCA_964543315.1 uncultured Desulfobacteraceae bacterium
ACTTCGCCTACATCCTCGACACCTTCCCGGTCCTGAAAAAGAAGGAGGAAAAGGCTTTCGGTGAGTTCATGTCCAAACGCAAGTGCTTGGAGGAGTATGATAGAATTGAGAAAATTCTGAATGCTGAATGAAAAACTAAAAGACATTGGAGAATATTGATATGAAAATTAGGTCTTTGTATTTCAAGAATGTTGGGCCACTAGAAGAAAAGACGATAGATTTTACCGATTTATGGACCGATCAAATATCACAATTTATCCTTTTTTCTGGCCCGAACGGTACTGGAAAATCCATAATCCTCCGTATGATTGCCATGCTTTGGGAGGCTGCTGGGTACTGGCTTGACCACCAAAGAAAAATGCCAAAATCAGAACCGGCCTGTAGTTGGTTAAGCAAATGGGGGGGATGTGCGGTCATCTTTGATGAAGTTTTTAATGGTTCCAGCCCGGTCGGATTAGTCTTCGGTGATGCGGACTGGTTCTTCAATGTCCTTTTAAACAGCACCCCAGGTGTCGCATGGATTGGGGAGACCGTTAGGTACACAGGAAAGCCTGGAAGGCCAAGCCATACCTTATACGGCTCTTTTAATGAAGCTCCTATCTCTGAGTGGGCAGAACGACGCAAGAAGTTGATATTGACTTTTGAAGACGCAGGAATCCCGAACCTGGTATCCCTTGATGCTGAAGAACGTCGCTGGGTGCCACCCAGACGTGGCATAGGGAAACCGGCGCCTGAGGATTCAAAACTTCGTTGGCTTGTGCGTTATAGAGCCACTGAAGATTGGCAAGGGCAACTGGAGGCCTCTCTGATTACCCTGAAGACCACCAAATTTCGCCTTTTTCATGAAATCATAAGGGAGCTAAATAAATTTCTGCATGAAAAGGAAATAGAAACTGATATTAGAACTGGCGAAAACAGGCTCCGAGTGAAATCGAAAGATCGCCGGGGACAGTTTCACTTTCTGGACGATTTGAGTGCCGGAGAACACCAGGTATTGATCCAACTCTATCTGTTACACAGATGGTTAGAACCAGGGGGAATTGTTTTGATTGATGAGCCTGATCTACACCTTCACCCATCTCTAATCCCGGGATTTCTTGCATCTGTGGAATCACTTGTAGAAAAAGAGCAAGCGCAGCTCCTCATAACGTCTCATGTTCCAGATATCTGGAATCGCTATGAGTCCGTTGGGCAGAGGATCTCTTTGGGGGGTGAGTTGTGATGGGCTGGCAAAAAACACATGAGAAAATAAGAGAGAAACTGATAGGTTACACCGACAAAAAGGCATTGTTGGTTGAGGGTGATAATGATGAGCGTCTTTTTCGTATTCTTCTTTCTCGAAGATTCAGACATGGCTGGGAAAATA
>CAZIXY010000414.1:1466-2528 GCA_964543315.1 uncultured Desulfobacteraceae bacterium
TTGGGCTTCAAGGAGAAGCTCCTTAATTTTGATGCTGCACAAGATGACGATACCATAAAAAAAACGCTTAAAGAATGGCATGGATTTCTTGATCCGGATACCCTTATCAGTCGATTCAAGGAGAAGCTGGAAGAGGCAAAGCAAGCTTCACCAAAGGAACAAATTACCAAATGGATACATGGAAAGCACTTTTTTCGTGAAAAGGTTCAGCCAGTACTAAATAAATACTTGGGTCAGCGTGATGTTCAAAAAAGGCTGGAGGAAATTTTCAGAACAAGAGATCTGCCTGTGGATTTGGAACCATTATGGGCGCTGATTCAACCGAAGTAAGGGGCTGTAGGCAGGATAATAGGGCATGAAAGGGCGAGCTTTACAATTACTACGGCGTGCGCTTGGCGATGGCGGGGCTGAATTTCGCAACGGCCAATGGGAATGCATTGGGGCGTTATTGAAGAAACGCAGACTTTTGGTGGTACAACGCACCGGCTGGGGTAAGAGCATGGTCTATTTTCTGGCAACTCGCCTACTGCGGGAAAAAAGCGCGGGCGTCACACTGCTTATCTCTCCGCTGCTTGCGCTCATGCGAAATCAAATCCAGGCCGCAAATCGACTTGGTATCCGCGCAGCGTCAATCAACTCAAGCAATACAGACGAGTGGGAGGCTGTACAGACTGATCTTTTGAATAATAGTGTCGATATCCTCTTGATCTCTCCCGAGAGACTTGCGAACGATGATTTTCGGGAAAATGTGCTCCTGCCGGTGGCTGAGCGGATTGGGCTCTTTGTTGTGGATGAGGCCCACTGCATATCCGACTGGGGGCATGATTTCAGGCCGGACTACCGGCGAATTGTGCGAGTTTTGAATGCCCTGCCATCCAACATCCCTGTTCTGGCAACCACGGCTACAGCCAATGACCGTGTGGTTCGAGACGTTTCTAAACAACTGGGGGATCTTCAAATTGTACGGGGGCCTTTGATCCGAACGAGCCTAAAACTTCAGAACATCTGGCTGCCGAGTCCCGCTGCACGCATGGGCTGGCTTGCTGAAAATTTACCGAGCCT
>CAZIXY010000415.1:0-2509 GCA_964543315.1 uncultured Desulfobacteraceae bacterium
CGTGAGCTTGTCGAACGGCATGTCGAACGGTAGATGGGGGTTTTCCGACAGCCTCCTGGCTCATTCTCACTTTCGTGACTTCTCATAATAAGGAAGGGCCTCCGGGATATACTCCTTGATCTTGGCTATCCTCCCCTCAGTTGCGGGATGTGTGGAAAGAAATTCAGGGGGTCGGGACCCTCCCTGCTTCATCATCCTTTCCCAAAACGGAAGAGCCGTTCTCGGATCATAACCTGCCCTTGCCATGAGTGTTAAACCGATCCGGTCAGCCTCGTACTCATGGACACGGCTATAGGGTAGTAAAACGCCGACATTGGCCCCCAAACCGAATGCTGCCATAAAAAGTCTCTGGGTACTGGCAGGCTTTTCTTTCAGAGCCACGGCCAGCGCAATCCCTCCCATGTTCACAAGAAGGCCTTGACTCATTCGCTCGCTCCCGTGCCTTGCCAAGGCATGGGCAACCTCATGACCCATGACGACCGCCAGACCGATTTCGTCTCTTGTGTATGGAAGTATCCCCGTGTAAACCGCAACTTTTCCCCCCGGCATGCACCAGGCATTGACCATTTTATCATCTTCAATCAGGTTAAACTCCCATTGATAATTCTGAATCGTATGCTCAAGCCCTGAATCCCTTAGAAACACCTCCGCCGCTCCAGCTATCCGCTTTCCGACCCTTTTAACCATATCCGTCTTTTTTCGATCCCTTGAAAGCTTGGCTTCCTTAAGGACTTTGTCGTATTGTTGGAGGCTCAGGGCCAGCATTTGCGATCGGGGCACAAGGTGAAGACCTTTTCTCTGCGTGAGCGGCACCTCCGCACACCCCATGAGAAATAACAGGATTGTTACGGCTAATACGAATGCTCTTACAGGCTTTGTCATGATCAAATCCCCCCTTTAGAAAGGTCTCATGGCACCGCAATCCGGGCACTGCCAGCTGATACCGCTGCACGTCAGTCCCCACATATTTTCCTCCATACATTTATTGCAGATTTGAAATCCGCAGGGACACGTCCAGCAAAAAGGTTGTTTCTTTCCGCAACAGCTACACACATATTCCTTTTTGGCGCGCTTCCTTTTGTTAACCTTCGCCTTTTCCATTTAAAAAAATTGCTTGACTTTTTCTTCGGTTCCGGGTCTCACACCGTGTCGAAGATCCCGCCATGCGGGTGCGATTTCAAAAGGACGAGTCACTCCTACAACTCTACCATCGGCCCGGGTTCATCCTGCTTTCCGATAAAAAGCCTGGTATTATCAAGACCGCATTTGCTCAAGGCATTTAGCGCCACTTGGCGGGCCTTTTCCGGTTCATTATTGGTTTCACTCAGGTGGGCCAGAACCACAACCCTCAGGTCATCGTGTGATACAGCACGAAGAAGGTCTCCTCCCTGCTCATTTGACAGATGTCCGTCCTGTCCCTTTATCCTCCTTTGAAGATCCAGTGGGTAGGGTCCGTTATCGAGCATCTCCAGGTCATAGTTAAATTCGATAATCAGGGCTTGGCATCCTTTCAGCCGGTCCTCCACAAGCCTTGTACTTCGCCCAATATCCGTAACCACACCTATCCTTGCGCCGTTTGTGGTTGAAGATCCACAGAGGGAATTAAAGACAAGCCCGAAAGGATCTGATGCATCGTGGCACTTTGTGAAGGTCTCTATGCCAAGGTCCCCTATGGCCAGTGTTTGCCCTGTTTGAAAGATGACCGGCCTTGCCAGGTTACCCAGCGTCTTGAGTCCTTTTGCCAAAGTCTTGCGGTTGATATAAACAGGCAGATCATAACGGCGAGATAAAGGCCCCGCGCCCCTGATATGATCCCCATGCTCATGTGTGATAATAAGAGCATCAAGACTTTCCGGCTGAATCCCGACCAGCCTAAGACGTCGCTCGATCTCGGTGCAACTCAGGCCGGCATCGACTATAATCTTCGTATTTTCAGTCTCGACGTAACAGGCGTTTCCTCCACTGCCCGAAGCCAGAACAGAAAACCTTATTGTGTATTTCATAAAAGTCCAGTGTGCCCGAAGCCCCCTTTTCCCCTGGATGTTGCATCAAGGTCATCTACCTCTTCAAAATCGGCGCGATACACCCTGGATATGATCATCTGGGCTATACGATCCCCTCTTTTTACAGTGAACGACTCAGAACCCCAGTTTATCATAATAATCCCTATTTCACCTCTGTAATCTGAATCAATGGTCCCAGGGGAATTTACCATGCCTATACCATATCTAAATGCCAGGCCGCTTCGAGGTCTAATTTGAGCTTCATATCCAGGGGGAACGGATACGGCCAATCCCGTGGGGATGAGCTTTATATCACCCGGCATGAGAGGGACAGGCTCTTTGACAGCCGCCCTGATATCCATACCGGAGGAGCCTTTTGACTCGTATGCGGGCAGGGGAATATCTTCGCTGTCTTTAAAACGCCTTATTTTTATTCGTAATCTATCCAAAACTGATAACCTCGTAAAAAGTCGCGTTACGCCTTTTTACTCGGCGGGGAAGGGCTT
>CAZIXY010000416.1:0-2493 GCA_964543315.1 uncultured Desulfobacteraceae bacterium
TCCATTACGACTTCCATATCATGTTCGATAATGATAATGGTTATTCCCATCTCCTCTTTTATATCGAGGATGAAACGCGCCAGATCCTCTTTTTCTTCCAGATTCATTCCGGCCACAGGTTCGTCTAGAAGAAGAACCAAAGGGTCCATGGATAGAGCTCTTCCCAATTCGACACGTTTTTGAAGCCCGAAAGGTAGATTTTTAACCAATTGCTTTCTAACTTCTTCTATCTCTAAAAATTCAATGATTTCTTCGACTTTTTTTCTGTTCCTTATTTCTTCACTGAGGCATTTTCCGATAAAAATAGAACCGGCAAGGAAAGAGGACTTCAGAAACTGATGCCTCCCCAATAAAAGATTGTCAATTACCGACATGTTCTTGAACAATTCTATATTCTGGAAAGTTCTCGCGACACCCGTTTTTGCAATGATGTGTGGTTTTAGGCTGGTGATTTCTTTTCCATTAAGGAAGACTTTTCCCCTGTCAGGGGAATAAACGCCGTTTATAATGTTGAAGATGGTTGTTTTTCCGGCGCCATTTGGGCCAATAATTGCGAACAGCTCGTTTTTTTTGACATCAAAGCTAACCCCTTTAAGGGCCATCACACCCGCAAAGTTCTTGTGTATATTTTGTACCTCGAAGAACATGGGCATTATAAATTCTCCGGTGTCTAAGAAAGCCACCTTTTACGTCGTTTATAGTGCTTTATCTGAGCGTAATTCTTTCGCCGGGAACCGTCGGTCAATCCCAAATAGAATTCCCTTATGTCCAGATCATTGTTAAGGGTTTGGTTATCAGCGTCCATGACAATTCGCCCATTTTCCATAATGTAACCATACTGGGCAAAATCAAGAGCAATCCTAGCATTTTGTTCAATTAAAAGTATTGCAACATGTTCTTGTTGATTGATCGTTCTTATAATGCTGAAGATTTCATCTACAACGATTGGTGCAAGCCCGAGAGAGGGTTCGTCAAGCATCATAAGCTTCGGCTTTGACATGAGCCCCCGGGCAATTGAGAGCATCTGTTGTTCTCCCCCGCTTAAGTATCCCGCTAACTGTAGCCCTCTGGCTTTAATTATTGGAAAATAATCGAATGCCTTATTGAGATCCTCTCTTGTTCCCTGTGGATCTTTACGAGAGAATGAACCCATCTTTAGGTTTTCCATAACGGTCAATTCAGAAAATATCCCTCGTCCTTCCGGAACGGCACAAATTCCCATCCTGACGATCTTATCAGGCCTTTTTCCTCCGATTCTCTCCCCCAAAAATTCTATGGTTCCTTCTTCAATTTCACCGTCTTCGATCTCCAGTATTCCAGAAATCGCTTTTAGAGTGGTGGTTTTTCCTGCCCCATTGGTTCCCAAGAGCGCAACAACAGCTCCTGCTCCAACCTCTAAAGAGATTCCCCTTAAGGCAAGCACCACGTCGCTATAAATGACCTTTATGTTCTTTACCTCTAACATTGTTGAGGCACTTTTCTTTTTCCTGGCTTTACACTTTTCATAAGCGCTGACTCGTTTTCGGGATTTATTTATGAAATCAAGTCTTATGAGGCAAATGCGTCACGAAAAGTTAGGTTTCTTTTAACTGGTTTTGAGGGGCGGAAACGCAATTAAAATTTAAATTTCAATGCATCTTCTTTAATAATTCTCTGGAGATGATCATTTTTTCGATTTCTTTTGTACCCTCAACGATCTCGACAATCTTTGCTGCTCTGTAAAGCCTTTCGACATCATATTCTTCAAAATATCCCCATCCACCATGCATCTGAAGTGCTTCGTCAGTTACCCGGACGCCAACTTCTGCTGCATACCACTTTGCCATGGAGATAAGCTCAGGATATACTTCTCCTTCGTCCAGGAGCTTGGCTCCACGATAGTAAAGACTGCGCGCCGCTTCTATCTTGGTAGCCATCTCAGCGATTTTAAATTGAGTCGCCTGAAAACTGGCAATGGGTTTGCCGAACTGCATTCTTTCCTTGCTATATCGGATGGCCCTTTCAAGTGCTCCCTGGGCAACTCCAACCCCTTGGGCTGCGACGCATATTCGTGTCCTGTTAAATGTGTCCATCAGTTGATAGAATCCTTTTCCCTCTACTTCGCCCACCAAATTTGTTGCTGGTATTTCAACGTCAATGAAGCTCAGCTCTGAGGTCACCGAAGCCCGTGCCCCCATCTTTCCAACCAATTTATTTGCCTGGAAACCTTTCCGATCCGTTTCAACAAGAATCATGGAGTGTCGGCCAAAAGGACTCTTTGAATCGGGGTCTGTACAACAAAAGACGATAAGGAAGTTCGCAATGGTCCCGTTTGTGATGAAAACCTTTGACCCGTTGATCACATATTTGTCGTCTTTTCTAACTGCGGATGTGCTAATGGATGTGACATCGCTACCAGCATCGGGCTCTGTGATGGCCATCCCCATAATTGCATTGCCCTTGCAAAGGGGCGGAAGGTATTTCTTTTTCTGTTCTTCTTTTCCATAGAGAAGG
>CAZIXY010000417.1:0-2475 GCA_964543315.1 uncultured Desulfobacteraceae bacterium
CCAGATACGCGTTAAGTTCCCCTGCCGGCACATAGATTGCGTTCCCGGCATCTAATTCCACCAGGTTTAGAATAAGTGGCGAAAAAACGCCCACATCTCCGGGGTAGGCTCGATTGAGTCTGACCATCCAGTAAAACATGGAGCCCTTTCGCGCTCGCTTTTCCGCGAAATCGGCAGCTTGGTTTACTATCAGCCTCTGCCGCTTCTTATCCATCATAAAAAGCGCCGTAAGAAAGCTCTTCAGACCCTGGGAGTCGGGGCTTTGTCTTAAAAGCTCAAGTTCATAAACGAGGCTTCGGGAGGTGACTTCATGAAACGAATCAATGATCTTTTCTATCTCGCGGAATCCCATGAGTCCATGGAACCGGCTGAGGGCGCAAAGCATCTCCGGTTTGTGATTCGTGTCCTTATAAATACGTTCCGGCGCTTCGAGCGGTATTCCCAGATCGTTTTCTCTTGCGTATCCATCCCTTGCCTGTTCAGGATTGGGATGCACCTGGAGGGATAACGGTTCCGCTACGGCAATGACCTTGAACAGGAAGGAAAGCCTGCCTGAAAAGGCTTCGGCAACACGCCTGCCAAGTATCGATTCGGGGCTGGTTTCTATGACCTCGTTGAGCGGTTTCCATTCACCGTCCACCAATACCTTTGAAGGCGCTTTTGGATGGGCACCCATCCAGAGTTCCGCCATGGGGTTGCCCGCGGATTCGGTTTTGCCGAGGAGCGACTGTATGGCGGTTTTAGATCCCCAGGCGTATCCCTGGACAGGATTTTTCAGAGGGCTGATTCCTAGCAAAGTTTTTTACCTTTACGTAATACTTCAGGGTTTGGAATTGCTCAGGTGTTTAGGTTGAAGACCGAAGGCTGAAGTGATCTAATAGTCTTCAGTCTTCTGCCTTCAGTCTTCTATCTTCTGTCTCCTACCTTCTCTTTTCTTCCTGTTCCACGATCAAAGCCAACCGGTCCTCGACAATTTTTCTGATCTCTCCCAATGTCTTTTCGTCCGTAGCCTCGAAGCGCAGGACAAGAACCGGCTGGGTGTTCGACGCCCTGACAAGGCCCCATCCTTTTTCAAACAGTATCCTCGCGCCGTCCACATCGATAACCTTGTATTCCTTCTTGAATTCCCCGACCAACTTTTCAACGACCGAAAACTTGATTTCATCACCGCAGGCTGTTCTTATCTCCGGCGTTGCAACCACGGGGGGCACATCGGAAAGGAGTGATGATAATTTCCTGTCCGTGTGAGAGAGAATTTCAAGAAGCCGCGCCCCGGCATAGATGGCATCGTCATATCCGTAATAACGATCGGCGAAGAAAATGTGGCCGCTCATTTCTCCGGCCAGTTCGGCGTTCTCTTCCTTGAGCTTGGCCTTGATCAGGGAATGGCCCACTTTCCACATAATCGCGTTCCCGCCGTGCTTCTCAATATCGTCAAACAGGGTTTGGGAACACTTTACCTCCGCAATAAAGGTGGCGCCCCTCTTTTCCTCAAGGATGGCCCTGGAAAACAAGATCATCAACTGGTCGCCCCAGATTATTGTGCCTTCTTCATCCACAACACCGATCCTGTCCGAATCACCATCAAACGCTATGCCCAGGTCGGCGTTTTGTTCTTTGACCTTGGCAATCAATGCCTCCAGATTTTCAGGTACCGTGGGATCGGGATGATGGTTTGGAAAGCTGCCGTCCATTTCGCTGTATAGCTCGGTCACCTCCGCACCCAGTTTGCGGTAAAGCGGCCCGGCAACAATGCCGCCTGTCCCGTTCCCCGAATCAATTATGACACGGCATGCGCGGTTGCCCATCCTGAGAAAGGCGGCACTTTTTTCCAGGTAGGACTCATTGATACTGCTTTGCTCATATTCTCCGCTCCCTTTTTCGAATTTTCCTTTCTCTAACATTCTTCTGATACCCTGAATCTCTCTTCCATGGATCGTGCCTTTGCCCAGGCATACCTTCAGCCCGTTGTTATCCGGGGGGTTGTGGCTGCCGGTAATCATAAGACCGCCGTTCATATCAAGCTGAAACAGGGAAAAATAAAGAAGGGGGCTGGGAATGATTCCAAGATCTACGATATTGCATCCGGTATCCAGGACCCCTTGCGAAAGGCCTTTATGAATCCGGGGGGAACTCAAACGGCAATCCCTTCCAAGGGTAATTTTATTCACATTGTTTTGAAGAAAATAGGTCCCCAGGGTTCTCCCCAAGAGATAGACGACATCGTCCGAAAAATCCTCATCGGCAATTCCCCGGATATCATATTCGCGGAACATGTATGGGTTTACCATAGGAAGTCTCCTTTCAACGTTTGAAACTATCGATTTCAGGATTCAAGGAGTTCAAGGATTCCAGGAATAATTTTTAGGTGCTTCACTCGAACCCTTGAATCCAGGGCCCCTGGAATCCTTATAGAATAACCAAATTTGATAACCTCGTAAAAAGTCGCGTTACGCCTTTTTACTCGGCGGGGAA
>CAZIXY010000418.1:0-2465 GCA_964543315.1 uncultured Desulfobacteraceae bacterium
AAGGAACACCGCTACTTTATTTATCCTGATGGAAGCCTTGACACCTCTCCTGGTAGTAGGGGTTATAAATGGACTATTTATGGCAGCAAGACAACCCATGGTAGCCAGATGGCATTGGCATTTGCTGCAAGGAAAAGCCCCGAAATAATGCGAGCATTGAACTTAACCACTGGGGCTTTAAGCAGATACATAGAATTCGGTCTGTTGTCAAACGGCCCGGAGAAAGATGAAAAGGAAGAAACAACCTGTTTGTACCCAACCATTACAAGGGCATGCAACCTTGCATTTGCACTTGCCTATTTCCCCGAATCACGTTTAAACGAAGGTGCGATTCCGGCGGAAAAACCATTGTGGGCAAAGAAATTCCCCAGCCTGAATAGCATTATTGTCAAAAGGGAACCGTGGATGGCCACCATCTCAGGTTACGGGAATTTGACACGTTACCATACTCAAAAAGGACAAAGGACCTATTATGTCCCAGGCGGAGGATCTATTACCTATTTGTTTCATTCCCATTGGGGACCTATACAGGCTGCGACTCAACTTGAATATCAACAAATAGAATTATTGCATGTACCAGAGGCGAAAAAAGGTGACCAGAGCCTTTGTCCAAGAATTGTCCTTCGGAAACAATCCGGGGGCGCAAGCAGCTCTCACGCAAGAAAAACCGAGGTGCGCTATACTCAAAAACATGATAAGATATTGGTTCAGGTGCAGGGCCGTTTCTTTTCTCCTGAGGGAAAAGGCAAAGAACTCGGGTCGTATTACAGAATCGAATATATTTTTTCCCCGGACAGGATAACCAAGCATTACCATATGACACTGGTTTCACCATTTATCTCCATGGAAATTATCGAACCGATTGTGCTCCAATCCTCCACAGCTTTTCAGATCACCGAGCAAGGTCTTCTCATCAGAAAACCCAAAAACAGTCTTCTGCTTATGCCTGCATCTCCTTCCGGGCATTGGTCAAAATCCGAAAACATCGAGAGAATAACCTGCCCTTTGCCTTCACTTAAGGCCTTGTCGATGATATGCAAATGGGAACAACCTGGTCCAGGTGATTATGTGGCGTCTATGGAAATCCTAATAGAATAACTCAGTTGCATGTTGCTTGATGTCAGTATTTGGCATCAAATTAATGCCGGTTGGCGAACTTTTCCCACATTTACCAACCAGCATCATCACTTTTTTCAAAGAATAACAGTCAACGGCCGGTTTTTTTGCGGCCCAAGAATAACCGATAATAGGCATTTTATGAAAATTCTTTATATAAATTATACAAGACCTGGCACCGGGGCATGGGTCCATACACTGCAGTTTACCTCTGCCATGAAAGCTCTTAACCCTGATATGACAGTCTATCCACTATTGCTGGGCCGAGAAAACGAGAGTTCAATATCAAATGCTGGGTCGCGGAATCGCCTTTCCATAAGGTTTCGCGGCATGCGTCTCCTGGCGGCATTATTCATAAGGAAAATTATTGAAGAGGCGAGGGTATTGAATAATGTAAAACCGGATGTTGTCATCCTTAGGGCTGGCCGATATCTTTCAAGTGTCCTTATTAGTCGTTACAAGAAAATTCCCGTGCTCTTGGAGATCAACGGATCTCTAGTACTCGAGAACCGACTGATTGAAAATCAATATCGCTTGAAGTCTAAGCTTTTTTGGAGGTTGGTGGAAAAGAAGGTCCTGATTATGGGTTCTCATCTAATGGTTGTCTCAGAACCTCTAAGACAACATTACATTAATTGGGGATTTACACCGGAAAAGATCACAACTGTACCTAACGGTGTTGACACCCAAATTTTTCATCCGAATATCGATGGCCAGAAGGTCAGGAAAAAATTTAGCCTGGAAGGCAAAATCGTGATCGGATTTTCAGGCGCCTTTTCTGCCTGGCATGGTCTGGACTTTCTTTTCCAGATGATTCAGCCTCTATTTAAGGAAAAAGACGACATCGTACTTTTACTTATCGGAAGGGCCAAGCGCGATTTCACCCTTCCACGGCTTACAGAAGACCGAATCATCATGACTGGCTTTGTCCCTTATGAGCAGATGCCCGAACACCTTGCGGCCGTAGACATTTTTATTGCCCCATATCCTCGAATTGAGCCGTTCTATTTTTCTCCACTGAAAATATTTGAGGCCATGGCCACGGAAAAAGCCGTGCTGGCGTCCTCACAAGGACAAATCCGTGAGCTTATAACCGATGGAGTGGACGGACTGCTGTATCCACCTGGTGATAAGGCGATATTTTTTAGGAAACTGCGTTTACTCATCGCTAATACTGACCTGAGGGAAAAGCTTGGAAAACGTGCTCGGCGAAAAATCGAACAACAATTTACCTGGAGGCACAACGCCCAGTCGGTAATGGAATTATGTCGGAATCTGACAAGAAAAACGGCAATGACGAATACGAAATGTTTGTAAGTCTGAGACCTTTCCCCTACCCATTCAAGGCC
>CAZIXY010000419.1:0-2464 GCA_964543315.1 uncultured Desulfobacteraceae bacterium
CAGGATTCACAGGATTTCAGGATCCTTTTGTAAAAGAAGGTTTCACGCCCGCTCGCTCGAGACACAGAGATCACCGAGTTCTTTTAGGTGTTGTTTCAAAGACATCACAAAGTGATGGTCAGGATGAGATATCATCCGGACCTATTTGGAGGCGTCATCGTGAGTAAAAACAAACCTGTTTGTTTTTCATTCCGATGGGCCTCCCCATTTCTTTGAAACAATTATTATCTCTGGAAATCCTGTCAATCCTGTCTAGCGTTAAGCATTAAAAACTCTGCGGACTCTGCGAGCTCTGTGTGACATAAATTTTTCTTTGTTCTTTTTTTCTCTCACCCGCTCCCCCGGCGGACCTTGCGCCCTGAGCCTTACGCCTTGCGCCGCTTGACAGAGGCAGCTTGGAGAAGAGCGCCAGGCCGAGTCTCTCGATAAATAAATGGCAGTCAGGCATATGGGCCCTTCCAACTAAAATTGGTCCCATTCAGTGGGCAGACGTTTGGTCATAATGACCAGATTGCAGGGGTTCCCCCCCCTGTCCGTCACATAATCCTCCAGAACGGCCTCTTCGCTAAAATCAAGCTTCCTGACTGCGCTCATGAGAAAGGCGTCCTTTTCCTGAACCAGGCGCATGACGACTTTTTTGAGTCCTATTGCCATGGCAACATTGACGAGGTCGAATAGCATCCAGGTGCCTAACCTTTTTCCACGAAAATGTGGATCAACAGCAATTCGAATTTTGCCGATGTGACTTTTCGCCCCGTAATGTTTCACCATAAGGGCTGCATTTGAAATAATGCGCCCCTCAAGGAGGGCAACTATTGAGACGACACGGTCTAAATCCAGACTCCTGACCCATTCCTCAAACAATTTGGGATCCGACACGTCGTGATTCAGGAACCACAACTCATCCTTTGAAAACCGGCTGAACATATCGAACAAGGCATTCTCATCCCCGGGTTTCAGCGGTCTCAAGGTCACCCCTGTTCCGTCCTTGAGAATAATCTCTTTCGGATAATCCATTGTCACTTCTGCAAGGTTCCGGCGAAAACTCGTGTTCACCTCTATCACCCTTTTCTCCGATTGTATTCTGAATTTATGCAACTATTCAGGTTACTTAGTCTGAAGTCTGAAGTCTGAAGACTGTTTCCTCTTCATTCTTCAGTCTAAACACCTTCACCCTGACTACGCGAGTAGTCACAAATTTATTCTATTGCTCAAATACAGGGTAAATGATACTCATGGAGGCAGTCAAGATCATTATCCCTGCAAAAAAACATTGTTGGAGTGCGTTAATGAGAAAGTGTTGGACCATGTGCCGTTTCATGGCTTATCTGTCCATGACCTCCCTTGGTTTTGTCGGATGTGCAACAATGAAGCCTGTAATTCCGGTAAACGTCAAGGGTGAAACGATTCCTGGGCCTTTTAGAATCGGTCAAACCATAAACATGGAAACGGGAAAAATCCTATTGTTTGATGAACTCATTGATCAACTTGAGAAAAAAGACCTGGTGTTCATTGGAGAAAGACACGATAACCCGGAACATCACCTTGTACAGGTCCAGATCCTGCAGGCCCTTATGTCCAGGCACGATCGTCCCCTGACCCTTGCCATGGAGTTTTTCCAAACCTCCCAGCAGCCTATCCTGGATCAATATATGGAAGGGTCGCTTTCGGAGGAAGTATTTCTGAAAGATGTCGGCTGGCGGAAAGGATGGGGTTTTGACTACCATTTTTACCGGCCACTTATTGTTATGGCTAAGGAAAGAGGCAGTAAAATCCTTGCCATAAACGCCCCCCGTGATATTACAAGGAAGGTGGCACGATTCGGTCTCTCAAGTCTGGAACCGAGAGAACGGAATGCACTGGCCGGCGACATCGATCTGAAGCATAAAAGCCACCGTGCCTACGTGTGGGAGGCTTACATGAAACACCCGCACAAAAACCTGAAAAGTTTTGACTTTTTTTATCAGGCCCAGTGTGTCCGGGAAGATACGATGGCCGAAAACATCGGTAAGTATCTCATCACGGAAAACCGAAAGATGGTTGTGTTGACCGGAAACGGGCATATTATAAAAAAATTCGGGATTCCGAACCGAATCCTGAAGCATGCCCGTGTCGATTTTTCCACTGTTGTCTTATTGCCCCATACGGGCCGGTTAGAACTTGAAAAAGACACAGCCGATTATGTCTGGATTACCGGGAACTGTTCCCGACAGAAATTTCTGGAAAAAATGTGAAAAGGGCGTTATGGAATTCCATAGTTAAAAATATTGGAGCTGAGTGCCGTGCCGAGCCGCCTGACCGGGATAAGCAAAATAAAAACGCAGGAAAAAAGGAATTAAAAAAGCTAAAATTGACGGACTCGTAAAAAGTCCGTCAACAGGCCGAGGGCGGGTAAGCCCCGGCCTGGGGTGAGGGTGGAACCATTTGAATTCACTTCAAATGGCGGGGGAGGGGAAACCCTTCC
>CAZIXY010000420.1:0-2443 GCA_964543315.1 uncultured Desulfobacteraceae bacterium
AAAGCCTCTTGAAGTGTTGGACTCTTCGCAGTACTGGAAAGTCCTCCAAAAAAAGGAATCAGACAGGTGGTACCTATAGGCTGAGGGCCTCTTGGCTTAATGGATATCACGTCAACAGCGAGGACATCCCCTTTTTCTGCCCCTCGAACCTCAATGGGTCCATTGAGAGGGTTGACATATGGCATTTCCAGAACCTCACTGGGCCTGGTGGTGTTGTCTTTGATTTTCCCCCCAAACGCGTCGACCGTTTCCACGACTACTGTATCTCCGGAATCTATCACAAGCACCGGGTCGGAATAAGGTCCAATCGTATAATGGTAGTATCCTTGCTTCTGTTCTGTCAGATTATGTGTGGTCATACTCCTCCCCCCTTGATAACCGAACATCCCCCGCAATGGGGACACTAAGTCTTGCTTTTCAGAGTATAATCGGTAGACACCTTCATTGCTTTACCAATTATACCGCCAGATGCCTGGTTAGGGCTTCTCTATCCTCTATGTCTCCTCTTGTAAGTTCCGCCACGATTCGCCCTTTGTCCATGGAATATGCACGAGTGGCCACAGCCTCTATCAGTCCAATGTTTTGCTCTACCATGAAAATCGTTAGCCCTTCCTCCTTGTTGAGTTTGTACAAAGAATTTCCGATTTGTTTGATGATCGATGGCTGAATTCCTACGGAAGGCTCATCTAAGAGAAGAAGATCGGGATCCCCGACGAGAGCTCTTGCTAAAGCAAGCATTTGCTGCTGACCTCCTGAGAGGGTTCCCCCTCTTTGATCCCGTCTGGCCTTTAGGATAGGAAAGTACTCGTAAACCATCTCATATCGCAGGGTTCTGCTTCTCTTAGAGATTCCGACCTGCTCGCCCACCATGAGATTTTCAGCTACTGTGAGATCAGGAAAAATCTCCCGCCCTTGAGGCACAAACCCAATCCCTTTTCTAGCACGCCACTTCGCTGGCGCATTGGTGATATCTTCATTATTCAAAATGATTGCCCCTTTGCGTGCAGGAAGTATCCCAACAAGACTTTTCATCAACGTGGACTTGCCTACCCCATTTCTCCCAATGACGGCAAGGATCTCGCCTTTACGTAGGATGCAATTAACGTCCTGCAGTACGTCCCCGGAACCGTAACCTGCATACAAGTGCTTAATTTCAAGCATCCTTTCGCTCAATCTCTATTCTCCCAGATAGATCCTCTTCACATCCTTATTAGCTTCAACCTCATTCAGAGTCCCCTCAACAAAGACCTCTCCATTATGGAGAACAGTGACCTTACTGTTTATCAGCCTGACAAAGTTCATATCGTGTTCGACCACCAGGATAGTCATATCTGTAAAATTGAGTGCCTTTACAAATTCAGCGGTTCTCTCTGTCTCCTCAGGAGTCATCCCTGTTGTAGGCTCATCCAGAAGTAAGAGTTCTGGACCAGTTGCCAGGGCCAAGCATATCTCGAGCCATTGTTGATGCGCATGGGTGAGGTTTCGGACAACCGCGTGCATCCTCTTGTCTAAACCAAATGTTCTCAGAGCCCAATCCAGCCTTTGCTTTGTGCTCCCGGTATTCGCGTGAGTCCAAGCTATACGGATGTTCTGCTCCACTGTCAGCTTCTGGTAGGTTCTTGTTGTTTGGAATTTCAAACTTATCCCCATTCTAACCCTTTGATAGGAAGGGCTCTTGGTAATGTCATTTCCATTGAAAGTTATTGTTCCTGAATCGACTTTATGTATGCCAGTTAAAAGCCCAAAAAAGGTTGACTTACCCGCCCCGTTTGGTCCAATCAGTGCCCTAAGCTCGCCGCGGTTCATCGAAAAGGACAGGTTAGAAACTGCTTTAACTCCTCCGAACGACTTAGTGAGGCTTTTCGTTTCCAATATGACATCTTCACCACCTTCAACCTTTATAGATGGTGCAGGTGGCGGCTCCTTGGGATAAAGTTCATCAAGTTTTGAAAGCTCCTTCTTAGCTCGCAAATCCCTTATCTTCCACGCAAGGGTAAGGAATATACCCTGTGGGAAGAAGACCATTACACCTAGGAGTAGTGCTCCATTTACTAGAAAGGCCCATTGTCCACCATGTACAGACAGCATATCCGCTATGTAGCCTAAGAGCAGGGTGGATATTATGACCACCAAGAGACTTTGGCGGCCCCCCACACAAACCCACACCACAGGAAGGGTGGCGCTAATCAAGCCCATCGTTGAGGGATCAATGTAGTTTCCCCATGACACGTAGAATATGCCCGATAGGCCGGCCAACGCGGCAGACAGCAGGAAAACCGCAATCTGAATGAAGTTCACGTTGTGCCCGACCATCCGTGTCCTTGGGGTATCTTCCCGGACCGCCACGATGGTGCTTCCCCATTTGGAGTTAACCAGCATCCGCAACATTAAGTAGATTAATGTGCAAGAAATATATACAAGATAGAATAAGGCGACGTTGGTG
>CAZIXY010000421.1:0-2438 GCA_964543315.1 uncultured Desulfobacteraceae bacterium
AGCTTGGCATGTTTTTCAATAAAAAATCCGTCATCGTTCATCGATACCTTGAAAAGCCGGGAAAGCTTTTTGTCCTGGTAAGGAACAATGGCAGCCGCCAAGACAACAAGATCAGGATTCATGACAACTGTTTCTTCAAGGATCGGGTCCCAAAGCTCAATACTCAGGGCGTCATTATCTTTGGACACTCTCGGCTTATCATCCACTGAAAATCGCACAAACATAATACCGGCGAGACGGGCCTTTCTGTATAGGTACTCCCTTTCACCATATGTCCTTATGTCACGGTAAAGGATATAGATGTTCATGTCCGGGTTCAACTCTTTCAGATGAAGCGCACTTTCTATGGCATGGGTACAGCAGACGCGACTGCAATAGGGTCGATCAGGCTCTCTTGAGCCCACACACTGGATGAAGACGGCTGTTTTTAAATCCTTGAATGAGCACTCATCATTAATAAATTTTTGATCGAGCTCCAGATGGGTCACAACCCTGGAGTCCTCGCCGTAAAAGTATTCATCCGGCCTTGATTCTTGAGCTCCTGTGGAAATCACCACAATCCCATGCTCAACAGCCTCTTCCTTGCCGGCGAATGAAAGGGTTGTCTCGAAGTTCCCGACAAATCCATCTACATTTGTTATTTCAGTGTCTATGTGTATTTTTATCTTGCTATCAGTTTCAATTGATATAATGAGATCTGCGAGATTTTTCTGTACGTCTTCTCCCTTCCAGGTCATGAAAAGGCTGCGCGCCTGGCCTCCCAAGTGGGCGGATCGTTCAACGAGATGCACCTGGTATCCTTGATCGGACAGGCTTTTTGCAGCTGCCATGCCGGAAATACCGCCGCCTATAACAAGGGCCTTCTGATTTATATCAAGCTCGGTTTCACTGAGGGGCTCCATCAGGGCAACTTTAGCCACTGCCATTCTTACAAGGTCTTTTGCCTTTTCGGTCGCAGCTAAAGGATCCTTGGAATGTACCCAGGAGTCCTGGTTCCTTATGTTCGTCATCTCGAAAAGATATTTGTTTAAACCCGCGTTCACCAGCGTTTCCTGGAACAGGGGTTCATGGGTCTTTGGTGTACAGGCAGCCACAACGATCCGATTGAGGTTTTCTTGTCTGATAACCTGGGTAATGGAATCCTGTGTGTCCGTTGAGCAGGTGAAAAGATTGTCCGTTACGTACTCCACATATGGGAGGGATGCCGCATAATCCCGCACGCCGGGGACATCAACGACCCCACCGATATTGATACCGCAGTGGCAAACAAAGACTCCTATGCGTGGTCTTTCACCCTGTATTCGTCTTTCTTCAGGGATTTCCTTTTCCCTGGTCAGGGTATTCCTTGCCGTGCTCAGGAGAGCACCGGCCTTTGCCGCTGCTGAGCTGGATTCAATGACCGACTGGGGGATGTCTTTAGGACCCTGGAAGGCGCCACACACATAGATTCCTTCCCTTGATGTGTTGACAGGATGAAAGGTTTCGGTTTGGCAGAAACCCCCTTCGGTCACATCTATATCGAGATCTTCGGCAAGTTCCAGCACTTCAGGAGGTGTTTCCATCCCCACTGAAAGAACCACCATATCAAAACTTTCTTCAACAATGTTTCCCTTTTCGTCGACATAAGGGATTAGGAGATCATCGCTGCCTTCAACATATTCGACCGTGGGAACCCTTGAACGAATAAAGCGGACCCCGTGTTTGTCTTTGGCATCATTATAAAAGCTCTCAAATTCTTTCCCGTGTGTGCGCATGTCCATGAAGAAAACGGCGCAGTCCAGATCACCTCCTGCGTGTTCCTTTGCTATCACCGCCTCCTTAATCGCATACATGCAGCATACAGATGAACAATAGCCGTGGTCGCATTGATGGACGTCCCTCGAGCCGACACACTGTAGCCAGGCGATTTTCTTGGGTTCTTTATGATCGGACATCTTAACCAGATGCCCCATGGTGGGTCCTGTGGAGGACAGGATCCTTTCAAATTCCATGGAAGTGATAATGTTCGGGCTTTTCTTGTAACCGTAGGCCTTGTATCCGGAGAGATCAAAAGGTTGGAATCCCGGGGCCAAGATAATGGAACCAACATGAAGCTCAATCGTCTCCGGTTGCTGTTGATGGGTCTCTAAAGTCACAGCGCCGGGCCCGCAGGCCTCAATACACTGAAAACACTCGCAGCAGTAACCGCAGTTAAGGCAGCGACCGGCCTCTTGCTTTCCAGCCTTTTCGTCATAACCCAGTTCTACCTCATTGAAGTTGCCTTTCCGGTCCTCCAGAGGAATTTCCGGCATCTTTGCCCTGGCTTGCTTCATATATTCTTCGGGTAGGGGTCTGTAAACCGGGTTTTCGTGTTCAATGGGCTCTCTTCCTTCTGCCATATCCAGGCCATCCAGATATCTGACAATGGACTCGGCGGCCTCCCGGCCCTCAGCAATAGC
>CAZIXY010000422.1:0-2427 GCA_964543315.1 uncultured Desulfobacteraceae bacterium
ACCCGGGACATATGAACTGGTTTGCTTCCTGGGTGCGGTGGCTGTCTCCTTTGCCATGGCCCATACCTCGGTGGAAAGGGGTCATGTGGCTGTAAGTATTATTGTTAACCTATTTCCAAAAAAGGTCCAGGCCGTTATTGAAACCATAACGACTCTTTTCGGGCTTATCTTTTTCATTTTACTTGCCTGGCAATCCGTGCTTTATGCCGGAGACTTGCATGCAAGCGGCGAGGTATCCCTGACCCTTGAGTTACCTTTTTATCCATTTGTTTATGGAATAGGGTTTGCCTCGGCCGCAGTCTGCCTCGTCCTGTTGGTTGACCTTTCCAAAAGCCTGCCTGAGGTATTCCGCAAATGAGCGTAACAACAATAGGCATAATTGGTATTATCATCCTGGTCATCCTCCTGTTTTCCAAGATGCCTGTGGGCTTTGTAATGGGCTTTCTCGGTTTTCTTGGATTTTGCTATGTGGTCAATTCTGAAGCAGGCCTTTCACTTCTGGCCAGGGATGTGTTCGAAGTCTTTTCATCCTACGGATTAACCGTTATACCTCTTTTCGTGTTTATGGGCCAGATCGCCTTTCATTCCGGCATCAGCAGGAGGCTTTACGACTCTGCCTACGTATTGATGGGAAACCGCAAGGGAGGGCTTGCCATGGCCACTGTTGCCGCCTGTGCGGGTTTTTCGGCTATCTCAGGCTCTACCAATGCCACTGCCGCCACCATGGGAACCGTGACCCTGCCTGAAATGAAACGATATAAGTACGACATGAGCCTTGCTACCGGTACGGTCGCAGCTGCCGGCAGTCTCGGTATTTTGATCCCGCCGAGCGTTATTTTTATCGTCTATGGGATTCTGACCGAACAGTCCATCGGCAAGCTTTTTGCCGCCGGTATTTTTCCCGGCATACTGCTTTCCATCCTGTTTTTACTGACAATCTATTTGCGTGTCCTGAAAAACCCCTCTTTGGCCCCGCCCGGGCCCAAAACCTCCTTTAAGGAAAAGGTCAGGTCTTTTATGGGGGTTCTGGAGACATTGATCCTGTTTGCGATGGTCATGGGCGGTATTTTTTTCGGCATATTTACGCCTACAGAGGCGGCCGCAGCGGGTGCCTTCCTGACCATATTGATGGCCATTATCAGACGGCAGCTGACCTGGCCGAATTTTGTCCATTCCCTGGCCGATACGACCCGAATCAGTTGCATGGTGATGGTTATTGTGACCGGAGCCGTGATCTTTGGTCATTTCATGGCCGTTACCAGGTTGCCCTATGACCTGGCAACCTGGGTAAGCAATCTTCCGCTTCCAAACTGGGCTATTATGGGCGTGGTTATTCTCGTTTATCTTTTCGGGGGCTGTTTTATGGATGCCCTGGCCATGATTATGTTGACCATTCCCATCTTCTTCCCGGTTTCACAGGCACTGGGGTACGATCCAATCTGGTTTGGAGTGGTGATCGTGCTGATCACCGAGATGGGTGTGATAACGCCACCTGTCGGGGTCAATGTCTACGTGGTCTCCGGTGTGGCCAAAGACGTCCCCCTCGAGGATATATTCAGGGGTGTTCTTCCAATGCTTCTCGCCTTACTATTATGTAACATGATTCTCCTGTTTTTCCCTCAGATCGCACTCTTCCTCCCCGGACTCATGCGATGACTTTAGCCCGGCGCTTAACCTATCGCCTCCCTTTTCAAGATATCGTAGTAGGTCAGTATTCCTTTCACATACTCTACCGGTTCCCTGCCCCTGCAATATCCGTATTGGCTTTTTTTGTAGTATTTCGAATAACTGAGTAGAGGGAGTATCTCCTTCAGATTTGACCAGCTGCTGGGATCAAGGCCCTTTTCCAGCGCTATTGCCTGAGCATCCAGGATATGTCCGCGACCCACATTGTAACTGGCAAGGGTAATAAGCATTCTGTCCGGATGACTGGCATCATTCCATCCCCTGTACAGCCTGTCGAGATACTTCACACCCCCAAAGATGCTCTGCTCGGGGTCATTACGATCCTCTATGCCCATATCTCTTGCCGTTTCCCGGGTAAGCTGCATGATGCCCTTCACTCCCGTAAAGCTCCTGGCATCAGGTTCAAAATGGGATTCCTGATAAATCACCGCCGCAATCAGACGCCAATCGAAACCATATTTTAAAGCTGCCTCACGAATGATCTTTTCATATTTTGGAAGCCTGGTCTTTATCCTTCGATGATATATCTTCAAATCGGCATAATCAAAAGGGGCCATATATTTATAATATCTTTCATATATCTCTTTAAAGGTTCCATTTCTCTTTATTGTGTTGAAAAATTCGTCTATCTTTTTTAAAAGCTCCTTTTCCCCTTTCTTTACGGCCCATCCCAAGGGTTCCGGCTTTTCTATGGAAAAGACATCCTTTATATCCGGATAATATCGGCGATTGAGGTCCGCA
>CAZIXY010000423.1:0-2424 GCA_964543315.1 uncultured Desulfobacteraceae bacterium
TCCGTTTTTAACTGCTTTATACCAAGAGATACCCTTTCTTTTTCTCTATCAAAGTTCAAGACCTTGACCGTCAATTCGTCACCAACGCTGAACATATCCGACGGGTTCCGAACCCGGCCCCAGGCAATATCGTTGATATGGACAAGGCCGTCAATACCGCCAAGGTCGATAAAAAGACCGAAATCGGCGATACCTCCGACAACGCCCTTAAGAATGGCATCGTTTTCCAGGAGTTCGAGTGTTTTTTCCCGCAAAGCCTTTCGCTCCTCCTCCAATAAGGCCCGGCGGGACAGCACTATATTCCCCTGCCTTTTTTCATACTTTACAACCATGAAATCATTCTCAGTTCCTATCAGGGTATCCAAATCCCTGACCGGCCTCAAATCGGCCTGAGATCCGGGTAAGAAAGCCTGTACACCAATATCTACGGAAAGCCCTCCCTTCATCCTTGAAATGATTTTACCTCTGATAGTTCCGTGATTCTTGTAGATTTTTTCCACATCATCCCATATTTTGACTGCCGCAGCCTTTTCTTTGGAAAGAATGATGCGTCCCTTTCTATCCTCTTTGCGCACCAGGAGGACATCTACCTCCTGGCCCACTTCGGCCGCCGGTCTGCCGTCCGAATTCATAAACTCACTGATGCGAATTTGGCCTTCCGATTTGTAACCGATATCAACCAGAACGAATTCGTTGTCTATTTGAACGATTTTTCCTTTGACGACCTTACCTTCCTGAATGCTTTTCAGGCTCTCTTCGTACAATTCCATAAAGCCACGGCTGTCTTGAGCCTGGTCTTCAATTTCGTCACAGGCATTCTCCGCTTTTTCAGGAAAAGCCCGGCGTTCATTTGCGAACGCGGTATCCACATTTTCGATCATAGTGAATCCGTTTTCTGCCCTTTCATCTGTTACGTTTCCCATTAATCTAAATACCCCCAAAAATTATCTTTAAAACTTTGAGTCTGAGTTATTACAATCATTGGTCAAATAAAAGGGCATCTCGTGTCGACTCAACAAGACGCCCTTTATAACCGTATCTCAGCGAGTTACAGCCTGGTTACGTTTTTGGCCGAAGGTCCCCGGTTGCCTTGTTCTACATCAAAGCTCACCCGGTCGCCTTCATCAAGGCTTTTGAATCCGGACATGTTGATGGCGGAATGGTGAACAAATACGTCATCACCGGCTTCCTGCTCAATAAAACCAAATCCCTTTTTATCGCTGAACCATTTTACGATTCCGTCTGCCATAGTGACACCCTCCTTTCGAAAAATTTCCATGGTTCCAAACTTCAGGTTACCACTCTTGACAAATGGAATTTACCCTTAGAACGAAACAAGCCCGCCCATAAAGGCGAGCCCTCATGATTACGCTTACACAATAAGCCTTTTTTAATTAAATTCAAGCTTTTTTTTTAAAAGATGGTTGAACCACATTAAATCCACCGGAAAAGCCCGGGAGATCGGAAATGGTATCATCCCATGACATTGGACGGATTCCGCCGGGAAAAAGAAGGGGCATAAAGAGTAATCAGCTAAAAACTGCATGAAATTATTGGGGATCGTCCACATGTTGCTAACCGGGATATTGAGAAATTGCCTTGGCTTTCAGGGCACATGCCTTAATTTAGATACATAGTCCGCCCGATGGCTCCTGAGACAGGGGGTCACCGGGGTTTTTTAACTTAATGGAGGGAACTTATGAATATCGCAGAAAAATTGTATATGGCGTTCGATTACAAGCTTACCCTGGATTCAGGCGAAGAGATCGATAACTCTTCCGAGAGACAGCCGCTCGGTTTTATTACAGGTTATGGTCAGATTGTTCCAGGTCTGGAAAAGGGCATGATGGGGCTGAAGGTTGGTGACAGCTCAAAGATAAGTGTTGAGGCTGAGGATGCCTACGGTCCGGCAAACCCGGAACTGGTGCAGGATGTTCCCAGAAACCAGTTTCCTGCCGACGTAGAGCCCAAACCCGGTATGACGTTCCAGGCCCAGGGCCCTCAGGGTCCGGTTGTGATCAGCGTAAAGGAGATCAAGGACGAGAATACGGTCGTTGTTGACCTGAATCATCCGCTGGCCGGTAAGAAACTTCACTTTGATGTCAATATCCTTGAAGTGAGGGAACCGACCGCCGGAGAGCTGTCCGCTCTGACCTCAGCGGGTAGCTGCGGTTGCAGTGCTGAAGAACAGGCCGGTTGCGGAACAAACGGCTGTAGTTGCTGATTGTAGTCAAAAGCCTTTCACCTTATCCGTCCCGCCTCGCGGGATGCGTTTCATTCACGGGAGCCTATAAATAACAGATCTTTTTTCCCTGGGATTTGTGGGCTCCGTCATTGACATCCGACGGATTTCGTGCCATTTGGGGTATGCAATGAAGCTCCCCGAAGCAAGCTACGGGGTATCAAGCGGAATTACGGCGTAGC
>CAZIXY010000424.1:0-2421 GCA_964543315.1 uncultured Desulfobacteraceae bacterium
GAAAGGATGATGAGGGATGCAAAGGCCCTCCAGATATTTGAGGGCACCAACGAGATACAAAGAGTGATAGTAGCAAAGAGTGTTTTGGGGTAACGATTGAAAGCAATGCAATAGAACAATGCGAATTATAGACTAGAGTATTGAGGAGGGAAAAATGAAAATCGAAGAAGTAAAGAGCGTGGGTATTGTAGGCTGTGGAACCATGGGACCGACTATAGCTGTAGCAACGGCTATGAAGTATGACACAGTTGTCCGGGAAGTAACCGAGGAACTTGCCGAAAAAGGAAAGAATAAGATTGAAAAATTCTTTTCAAAACTGTCGGGCAAAGGAAAAATATCGGAGGAAGAGCATGATGCCTGTGTTGCAAGGGTTAAGGTTGTCGTCGAGTTGGAAGCGCTCGAGGACTGTCAGGTGATCATAGATGCCACTCCTGACAAATTAGAGATAAAGTCAGAAGTCCTTTCTGCTTTACACGAAAGTTGCCCCTGGAATACCGTTTTTACCACCACATCTTCACTGCTGTCCATAACAGCACTGGCAGCGGCATCAGGAAGGCCTGACAAGTTCATAGGAACACATTTCAGTATTCCTGCGCATTTGATGAAACTGGTTGAGGTGGCTAAGGCCCTTCAGACAAGCGATGAAACCAACGAATTTATGTTCGATTTCTTGAAGTCATTGAACAAGACCCCAATTGAAACAAAGGATAACCCCGGACTCCTTGTTAACTGGCTGCTATTTCCATATCTCAGTGCTGCGCTCAAGGCCTATTCTCTGGGTTTAGGGACACCCGAGGCCATAGATACTGCCGCCAAACTCGGGTTAGGATTCCCAATAGGGCCTTTCCAGTTAATGGATTTTAGTGGTCTGGATTCCTGTGTTGAGGCATTTAACGCGTTATATGAGCAGACTAAAGATCCTGCATATACTTATCCGCCGATATTACAGAAGATGGTTGAGGCTGGCTACCTCGGGACGAAGACCGGCAAGGGATTTCATGATTATAAGTAGGCATATTAGTCACACATAAAGGAAACAATATCAAGAAAAGGAGCTTAAAGAATGGAACTGAAAAATATCCTTTTTGAAAAGGAACAAGGTATAGCGACTGTTTCGATTAACAGGCCAAAAGCCATGAACGCCATTAACGGTGTTGTCATTGATGAACTGGAAGAGCTGATTAAAGAAATTAAGGCTGATGATGAAGTCAAATTGGTGATTATTACAGGAGCAGGCTCAAAAGCCTTTGTGGCCGGCGCCGATATCATGGGCTTCAAGATGATGACGGAGCGAAAGCTCGAGGAATTTGCAAATAAAGGCAAGAAGGTATTCTTTAACATCGAGAACCTGGGCAAGCCGGTAATTGCGGCGGTTAATGGTCTTGCATTTGGGGGTGGTTCTGAATTGGCCATGGCATGTAATATTAGAATCGCGGCAGAAAACGCTATCTTTGGCCTGCCAGAAGCCGGATTGGGCCTTATTCCAGGATTTGGGGGGACACAAAGACTGCCCCGGATCGTGGGTAAAGGGAAAGCCATGGAGATGCTGCTTACGGGCGGTAATGTGAAAGCAGGTGAAGCCCTAAGCATAGGTCTTGTTGAGAAAGTGGTTCCGCTCAAGGAACTTAGGAACGCCTGCATGGATATTGCCGGCAAAATTATGAGCAAGGCGCCTCTTGCTATCAAGGCAATTCTTGAGACTGTCAACGGGGGGATGGAAGTCAACCTTGAAGAAGGATGCAAGTTAGAAACCAAACTCCTTGTTGATTGCTATGGCACTGATGATCGTGTTGAGGGGATTTCCTCCTTTTTGGAGAAGAGAAAGCCTGAATACAAGGGAAAATAGAAATCTTTATGGGAGAGGAAAGTGAAAATGGAGTTTGAAGATATTATATATAGTAAAAAGGATGGTATTGCCAAGATCATGTTCAACCGTCCCCAAGTCTATAATGCTTTCCGAACAGGAACCCTAAAAGAACTTGCTACAGCTCTCGAAGCCGCTGACCTGGACGATACGGTGCGGGCAGTTATATTAACCGCAGCAGGAGAGAAGGCGTTTTGCACGGGTGGTGATGCAAAGGAGATAAAAGGTGGTGCCGGATACGCTCATGACATGGATTACTGGCACACACGCGTTCACCAGGCTATCAGGACATTGACAAAGCCTGTTATTGCTGCGGTAAATGGATACGCAATTGGAGGGGGCAATATTCTCGTTACTATCTGCGATATGGCTATTGCTTCTGAAAATGCAATTTTCGGTCAGGCAGGGCCAAGAGTAGGTAGCTTTGATGCAGGCTTCGGGGCTGCATATTTATCAAGATTGGTAGGAGAAAAAAAAGCGCGGGAAATATGGTTTCTTTGCAGGCAGTACAATGCTCAGGAGGCCCTGGAGATGGGCCTTGTTAATAAGGTGGTTCC
>CAZIXY010000425.1:0-2399 GCA_964543315.1 uncultured Desulfobacteraceae bacterium
CCCCCGATAGGATAAGAGAGCCAGGATTGATTTTGTCAAGTCCGGCATATTTGGGTGCCGTGCCGTGGGTGGCTTCGAATAGGGCGCACCGGTCACCGATATTTGCGCCGGGGGCCATTCCCAAGCCCCCCACCTGCGCCGCAGCTGCATCCGATAAGTAATCCCCGTTCAGGTTAGGGGTGGCGATCACGCCGTATTCTTCGGGCCGAAGTAATAATTGCTGAAACATGGAGTCCGCGATACGATCTTTTATGACAATACGGCCCGATGGAATCCTGCCGCCAAATTTATTGTACAATTCCGCTTCGGTAACCGTTTGCGCTGCAAATTCTTCTCTTGCCAACTGATAGCCCCAGTCTCGAAACGCCCCCTCGGTATATTTCATGATGTTGCCCTTGTGGACAAGGGTAACGCTTTGATATCCTTTTTCGAGGGCGTATTGAATGGCGCGACGTACAAGTCTCCCGGAATTGGCCCGGCTCATGGGCTTGATACCGATAGCGCTTTCGAAAGGTATGGGTTTATTGTCTGATGCCTTAAGCTTCTTGTTGATGAATTCAAGCACGTCTCTGGCGTCCTCGGATTCCGCTTTCCACTCCACTCCCGAATAAACGTCCTCTGTGTTTTCACGAAAGATGACCACATTCAGACGTTCAGGATGAACCACGGGCGCTGGGACCCCGGTAATATGACTCACCGGTCGGACGCAGGCATACAGATCCAGGTCTTGCCTTAAGGAAACGTTTAGGGAGCGGAAACTGCCTCCAACAGGGGTGGTCAAGGGGCCTTTGATGGCAACACCATATCGAGCCAAATCCTCGAGAGTCTCGGACGGCAGGAGGGTTTTGGGACCATAGATCTCTTGTGCCGCCTCCCCGGCCGCCAGTTCATGCCAAACAATGAGACGTTTCCCCTGGTAGGCGTGGGCAACAGCTTTATCGAATACGGGTTTGGCCGCTGCCCAGATGTCCGGCCCGATCCCGTCGCCTTTAATGAACGGAATGATTGGATTATCCGGCACAATGGGTCGTCCATCCGTGTCCCATTTAATAATTTTTCCCATTATATGAGTGCGTTCCATTTTATTTGACTAAATATAATTTCCACATGCCTCGTCAAGGGCATGATTCGTTATGTGAAAAGGGCTATCTGCAGTGTCCGCCTGTTTTAAGGATGAACATTGAGTCTTCCCCCTGCCAGCAACACTTCCCGTTCCCTTTGTGTCAAATCGAGGCGGCCGGTGATTTCCCGGCCTTTGTTCACGAGTTTGCCATGGATTTCTCCACGCTCAGCCACTGTCTCGCGGATACCCGCAAGCTCGATTTCATCGTTTTCTTCAATTCGGTCGTATTCCCGCTCCTTTACCAATACGGGCAGGACTCCGAAATTGATTAGATTTGCCCTGTGAAGACGCGCGAAAGATTTTGCCAGAACCACTCTTACACCAAGGAAACGTGGGGCAAGGGCCGCGTGTTCTCGGCTTGAACCTTGGCCATAATTATTACCTCCCAGAATAGCAATATCCCCCTCTGACCGGGCCTTCTCCGCGAAGCCGGGCGCTGTTAAGGCGTAAACATGCCGGGAAATTTCCTGTAGATTCGACCTCAAGGGCAATACTTTGGAACCTCCGGGCAAAATATCATCGGTGGTGATATCGTCTCCCAGTTTCAGCAGTAACTTAAGTTTTAGATAATCCGGGAGCTCGTCGTAATCCGGAAGCGGCTTGATATTAGGTCCCATGCGAACGGTGATTTCATCTGTTTCGGCCGGTGGACGAATAATCATGGAGTCGTCCACCAAAAATTCTTTTGGGTCCGACACTTCCGGCGGTGCTCCCAGCTCCGCCGGGTGAACAATATGGCCGGTCAATGCCGTCGCTACAGCCACTTGGGGGCTGGCCAGGTAAACACGGCCGTCCGGTGTCCCGCTCCGACCCGGAAAATTTCTATTAAAGGTTCGTACGCTAACCCCCTTGGAGGGTGGAGCCTGTCCCATACCGATGCATGGTCCGCAGGCAACTTCCAGTATGCGTGCCCCGGCCCCGATCATGTCGCCCAGACTGCCGTCTCTGGCCAGCATGGATAATACCTGCCTTGAGCCGGGCGCAATGACCAGACTGATATCAGGACATATGGTTTTTCCGCGAAGAAGTTTTGCAA
The DNA here is from genome assembly GCA_964543315.1 of uncultured Desulfobacteraceae bacterium. Classification (GTDB taxonomy): domain Bacteria; phylum Desulfobacterota; class DSM-4660; order Desulfatiglandales; family Desulfatiglandaceae; genus JAFDHL01. The sequence continues at coordinate 2,160 of CAZIXY010000425.1, forward strand.
CTAACTTGAGATCCCGGTAGGAAGAATTTGTGCAGCTTCCGATAGCTACCTGGTCAATTTTCATGCCTGACAGTTCATGCACCGGCTTGACTGCATCCGGACTGGAAGGGCATGCCATGAGAGGTTCCAATGTGGATAGGTCAATTTCAATCACCTCTTCATAATCTGCTTCTTCGTTAGAATGTATCGGGACCCATTTTTTGTGGCGTTTCTGGGCGGCCAGGAACCTTTCGGTGACTT
>CAZIXY010000426.1:0-2386 GCA_964543315.1 uncultured Desulfobacteraceae bacterium
ATTCCTCTAAGGAAGAACAGAAGGTCCTTTCGGGAGACAAATTAATCTCATTGGCGCCCAGTGCTCCCCTGTCGTCGGTTAAGGAACGGACAATATTATTGTCCGGTCCACGGTGCCGCATCAGGTTCAACATCTTTCCCACTTGCTTGGCGCTATCAGTGGAAATCCTTCCGTGCTTCGATACTATTCCAGCTATACTTGCCATTTTTTTCTCCAGAATCTATAGTTTTAATCAGTTAGTAAAAAGTTTTCCCAGATTAGCAGTTGTCAGGGGGTCTTCCATATACATCCCAAGGCCGATGTTTTTAATGGATTCCATTCCCCTATCATCGTAAACCGGCATTTCCACTTCAGGGGCGTCCTCAGGAGTCACTTCTTCAGCAATCTGTATAGCCTTTTCCAGTTTCGCAAATGAGAAGTCGATCAGGTACCTAAGAAAGGCAAAGGGATGACGCATCATATGGAATCCGTATTTTATGCACAGGGCCTGTCCCATTTTGGCGTCCGCATATGCCCTCTTTGTAGGGTGTTCCTCATGGGTTGTGCCCGCGCTTTGAAATGTAGGCAGGTCCAGTATAAGGTTAAGGTGGGCCATAAGGATGTTCAGGAAGTTATGGCTGATCAGGCCGTAGTTGGGATTGTATTCAATGCTCGGATCCGCTATGGTCGGATAACCTGCATGTACGCAGGCCGTACCGGAATTGAGTAATTGCGCGGTGCAAATGCCGAATAGGACCTCGGCATGCGTCATGGCCAGGACCCCGTTATAGCAATATGGGGCACTGATACCGGCCATGGGCATTGCTGAAATGAATACCGGCAACCCGGCCTTGACTACCTTAACAAAGTCATCGGAAAAGTTTTCGTTTACCTCTAAAGGGGGCCGCGTCAGACAGAACACAATCATGATGTTTTTTCTTTGGGAATATATCTCTTTCGCCCTGGCAAGGGATGCATCCGAGGTCACTGCAAAATAGAGCGGCTTGGTGCAGTTTTCAGCCATGATATTCATCTGCTGTACCTCGTCCTTGAGTTTTATGCCCCTTCCCATACCGGACACCATCCGGCTTTTTTCCGCAATTTGTGCTATTCGGGCCGCGTCTTCGGGCGTGGGAAACACACCTCCCTTTCCCGCCTTGTCGTCATACACATAGGGAGCCGTGCCTCCGATGAAAAAACTGTTCAATGGAACGAAAAAATCAGACACTCCCGGGACGGTCTTGAGGCAATCTTCAACCAATGAGGAAGTAATAAAAATCCGGTCCTCGTAAACAACGGCCCGGCCTTCTTCGGCAAATTTTTGGAATGCGTCCTGTATCTCGGTTTGCTTGCAGCCAACTCCTAAATTTTCCAATATCCACAGGGAATCCTGGTGGACCTTTAGCAACATATCCACAGGGTCTTCACCCAGCAAGGTCTTTGACTTTTCAACTTGTTCTTTGTTCAATTTTTTCCCATCCGTAGTAAAATATCAATGAAACGAGGGTCCTCTCGAAGAACCCCTGTTCAAACCCGGGCCCGTTTTTTATGCTAAAAAAAACCAAAGGGGATACCTCCTTTGGACCGTGGATCAAACATGGCTAAAAGTTTCAACTAAAATTATTTGAATTGAATGTTATAATAGAACAATACACTTGTCAAGGGTGCTGACTTATTTTTGTTGTAAGCATTAAATTATTAAAATAATCTTTTGGTTAGCAGGATAAAAGAATGACCCTAGATCTGAATTTGAACGAGGTTTCGGGGATTATCGGGCGTTATGTGACTTCCAGATCCTCAACATCGAGCATGCTGGTCAACTTCGTGAGGGCAAAGGCGATGTGATCTATTTCGCTTTCGGAGAGTTTCTTAAGTCCGTCGATTATCTTCTGCTGTATAGGGGGAGGCGCGTTTTCGGCAAGCATTTTCCCGGCATCTGTCAGCTCAATGGTAATGACCCGGCGGTCCGGGGATATTCTCAATCTTTTAACAAAATCCTTCTGTTCCAGCCGGTCAAGGATTCCTGTAACCGTACTGGAATTTACCATGATATGTCTGGCGATCTGAGAGATTGAAAGTGGGCCGTTTTCGTAAAGGGCGAGGAGGCAGTTAAGCTGGGCCGCACTGACCGAATACTTTTTGTTCAACTCTTTCGAATAAAGCTCTCCGGCCTGCATTAACCTGCGGATCGAGTATATGATCTCTTTTGTGCGTTTGGTGTGAATATCGGGAACTATCTCAGATGGTTTTGTTTTTTTGTTTTCTAACATGTCCGGACATCGATTCTATGAAATTGCTGTACATTTTTTATGGTCAATGATAGCAGTCATATTTTTAGGGCCACTCTCATTATTCAAAGAATGATAACCTCGTAAAAAGTCGCGTTACGCCTTTTTACTCGGCGGGG
>CAZIXY010000427.1:0-2375 GCA_964543315.1 uncultured Desulfobacteraceae bacterium
TGTAGGCATTCCTTTCCACTAAGGGTGCGATGGTGGGATGCATGCGGCGGGCACCGAAGCTGATGACCTGGCGGTCTCCGGCCGCCTTCCGGCACCTGGCCGCCATGGTGGCTATGCCCGAGGCCTGGCATATAAAGCCGAGCAGAATCGTTTCATATCTCCCGAAATCCAGGTATTTCCCATGGATTTCCATCACCGGCTGGTTAGCCGAGAAAAAGGTTCCCTCCTTCATGATCCGTACATCCACCGGAAAATCTCTCAAAAGAGAGACACATTCTTCAACCCCGGCAAATACAGCCCATGACCAGTCTGCGGGAAGGCCTTTGGCCATGAATTCCGCCCGCACTTCTTTGTCTATTCCCTTTTCCCTGAGGATTTTTTCGGTTCTCTCAAAATAGACATCCGTTACAAGGCCCTTTCTAATCTGTTCGGAAGTCGCAGTATGAAGCAAAGTGAGTCCTCCTTTTTGTAAATTAGGCTTACAGGGAAAAATACAAAGTGTTATTTTGATTGTTAAATAAATCAAAAAATAATAAATTTGTAATGTTCATAAGTGATGGCTTGATTGTTTAAAGCACCTTTTCGGCGGTGCCGTTTTCCTCAAGGCGTTATCTATTCCTTTTGGAGTGGGTGGCCAAATATATACACGGTTTCCCAACGATCCTGCAAACTCCCGTTAAGCCTGTAGCCTAAACCGGATATATTTGGCCACGGCTAAGTCCGGTGGTATTCTTTTTGAGATAACGCCTTTTGAAAACCCGCACCGCTTCAAGAAAGATGAAAGAATCAATGTTGATGTCAAAACTTTTGAACGATACCAATAAATTGAAACACATTATCAAATGGCTGTCAAACCTCATTCGGTGACCGGGGTATCCTATTATCGATCCCTTAAAGATCATGCGATTATCGGAAGTCAAGAGTCTTATTTGCAAGGCAAGCTTTTTATGAGATCTTTATTCATATCCTTTTTGGCCGTTATCTGTTTTTGCATGGTGTCTTTCCCTGCTTCGGGTTCCCCAAAAGACATAACCTTCTGGACCACGGAGACTGAAAAGGACCGCCTGGAGATCCAGCGGCAAATAGCTCTAACATTTACTCGCAAAACAGGAATTCATGTCAACGTGGTCCCTGTGGATGAAAATCTCCTGGCGGCAAGGGTGACTGCCGCTTATGCGGCAAGATCTCTCCCCGATGTGCTCTTTCATCCTGTAGATTTTACAATGGGATGGATGGAGGCGGGAATTCTGGATAATCGGTCCGCAACAAAGATAGTAAACGACCTGGGCAAGGGAACCTTTAGCGTCGGCCCCCTGAATTTGGTCCGGGTCTCCGGCGGCTACGCGGCAGTGCCGGTCGATGGATGGGGTCAGCTCCTCCTTTACCGTAAAGACCTCTTCAGAGAAAAGGGGCTCCCGGTGCCGGACACCTGGGACCGTATATTAAAAGCAGCCGGAACCCTGCATGATCCGCCTCTGATCTGGGGCTTCGAGGCCGCTACAGACCCTGGTGAGACCTATACCCAACAGGTTTTCGAGCACTTCGCACTGTCAAATGGTGTTAAGTTAACAGCACCATCCGGGAGTATTAACCTGGACACGCCTAATATGGTCAAGACCCTGGTGTTTTACAAAGCCCTAGCCATGTATACTCCGCCCGGAAACCTTAACTGGCTGCACACCCGCATGGACTATCTCTCGGGGCGAACGGCAATGATCATCTGGTCGCCCTTTATCCTGGATGAGCTGTCAGGGCTTCGTCGAGATCAGCCTGTGGTTCCTGACATGAAAAGAGGAAAACCCGGTTTTTTGGCCAGAAATACCGGCTTCGTATCTGTTATTCAAGGGCCGGGCGGGGCCGCGCAGTATGGCCAGGTAAATTATTTGGGGGTTACCAGGGATGCGAACAGGGCCGCGGCTGAATCGTGGGTGAAATTTCTGCTTTCAGACGGGTACCTGAAGTGGCTGGCTATGGCTGCGGAAGGCAAATTACCCGTGAGAAAGGGGACCCTTGACGAGCCCAATCGCTTTGTTAACGGTTGGATGAGGCTTGAGTTCGGTCTTACGACACGGGCCAGGATCTCCCGTTTTTACGGCCCGGACGTGGTGAAAACCATTGTGTCCGGTCTGGATGGTTTTGATCGCTGGGGTTTTGCTGAAGGCAAAGGGGCCCTTATTTCGAAAATTTATGGGACTAAGATTGTCCCGGAGATCCTGAAACGTTTCCTTGACGGCGAGCTGAGCGAGAAGGAGGCCGCACGTATGATCGAAGACAGGGTGAAGGAGCTGCAGAAAAAAAAAACACGGCGGCCGGAGTTTTTCTCGGTGAGATGAAACCGCGAACGCCAAAATATTATAAAGAGGCCAGACTTGCCT
>CAZIXY010000428.1:0-2373 GCA_964543315.1 uncultured Desulfobacteraceae bacterium
GTATCAAAAATGTATACAACAAAAAAAAGACTTGACAAAAGGGCTCTAAATGGCTGTGTCGAGACCAATCTTATTCCGATACTTGAAGCAATCGGCTATTGTCTTTTCCGGGCTGTAGATTCGCACCTGAACGCCATCCAATATGCCGTTTTCAATTCCCTGAGTAAAAGCTTGCCCAGTGAACCAGAAAATGCGGATCGGAGGATTGCCCAACCTTGGGGGTTCAGCCCCTCGATTCAAAGCAAGGTAAACCTCGTGTGGAATCTGGGTGGTGATCTCATGATAAGCAAGTTTTGTTTGACAGATAGACGCTTGCCTATGATTGCAGATAAGTGTTCTGTAAGGTCTGATCGAATTTGAGATATGGAAAGGGTACGTGGATAAGACCATTCCCTTCCGATTCATAAAATCTGAAATGGTTAACCACAGCTTTATCTGGATCAACATCCAGGCACGGTATTGAAATAACGGGCATAGCTGCACGCTTGACAGATCAAAAGGCGATTGAGATTATTATTTTAGTTGCCTTTTCACTTTTTTGGAGCCTTGATGAAATAAAGAAGGATTTGATGACTTAAAATCTTCAGGCATAACGATTTCGTATAAAATAAAAATCTACGACTCAGGGATGAACGCAAATGCCATACTTTCTAAGCCCCAAGATACTCTTTGGAAAAGGCGCCTTGGATAGATTGGGACCCGAGATCGAAGGCAAGGGCGGCAAGGCCGCGCTCATTACGGACAATACCATGGTAAAGTTTTCCCAAAGGATTGTGGAAATCATCAAGGATGCGGGATATGAAGTCAAGGTCTGGGACGGAGCCGTTCAGGAGCCCTCCATGGATGTTGCCCTTGAGGCAAGCAAGTTCCTTCTCGATTGTGCGCCTCAATGGGTTATCGGTTTCGGCGGGGGATCCGCCATAGACACGGCAAAGGCGGCATGGGTCCTGTATGAAAGACCCGACCTGGAAGGCAAACCTATTCTCCCCAAGGTCAAATTAGACCTGCGGCGAAAGGCGAAATTCTTATCCGTGCCCACCACGAGCGGCACGGGCGCGGATGTCACGTGGGTCGCGGTCCTCACAGATAAGGAAAAGCAGCAAAAAAGGGTATTCGCCCACAATGACATCGTCCCCGATATATCGGTCCTGGACCCGGAGCTTACAACCGGGATGCCTGACGAACTGACCGCAAGTACAGGGATTGACGTCATAGGCCATGCCGTGGACGGCTACACATCCAGGCAGCAGACCGACTTCAGCGACGGGCCCTGCCTCCAGGCCCTGAAAATGGCCTTTGAGTGGCTTCCCAGGGCGTACGGGGACGGAAGCGATCCTGTGGCCAGGGAGAAAATGCAGAATGCGGCCACCATAGCCGGCTTGGGATTCGGAAACAGCAACACCGGGCTTTCTCATGCCCTGGCCCATTCGGCGGGAGCCGTCTTTCATATCCCCCACGGACGAGCGGTGGGAATAGCCCTGCCTTATTCTCTGGAGTATATTTCTTCACACCCTGCACACCCTCATGCTCCCGATCCCGTTAAAAGGCTTCATACCGCCGCCGGGTTTGTGGGAGTCCACGGGGATTCACCCAAAAACACGATACGGAAATTTATTTTGAAGATAAGGGATCTTGAAAGAGAGATAGGGGAACCCTTAAGCCTGAAAGAAGCCGGCATTTCGGAAAACAAGGTGAAAGAAGAGATGGAGAACCTGGTCCGCATCGCAGGCTCTGACCCCAATATGTATACGACCCCGTGCGAGTGCACGGAAGAGAATCTCAGACAGCTTTTTCAGGAGATGTGGGAGGGAAACCTCTCCGTTTGAAAAAGATTAAGAATTCTCATTCCTCGTCCTTGATGCCGGCAAGGTATTTGACGATCCTTTTTTTTGAATCCAGGTCGTACTCCGATCGGATTCCTATCTTTTCCATGACGGGGGAACCCCCGCCATGTACTCCAGCATACTGGGCCCAGCCGCCGATGGCCGAACAGGAAAAATCCGAGATAAAGCGATAAATCCGATGGAGTTTTTCAGCGGAAATCCCCGGCTTGCGACCGATGTACTTTTCAAGATCAGACGCGGTTTCCGGATTCAACCAATCCTCTTCTGTGGGGAGAGTTGAAGGAAGGCCCCCTGCTATGGACGCCAGGATATCATATTCATGGTAAATATTGGTGCCGGCCAGGTATCTCCCTGTATTGGAATACACAAATTTGGGAGTATAGATACCGGAAGAGGTTTTCTTGGCCTTTGCCGCAGCCGCTATGCCTGAGGCATAGACCAACTCGGCAATAATCATCAATTCGGTCAGTTCGTCAACGATATGCGGGGCTTTCCCTACGCCGCTGTACTCAGCCACAAGGGCTGTGGC
>CAZIXY010000429.1:0-2362 GCA_964543315.1 uncultured Desulfobacteraceae bacterium
TAGGCAGGATCTCAGGAATATCCGTATCCGCAATGGTCGGGAAACCCCAGTTAATGGCGCCTGCCGCGTTCGCAGCCCATTCCGCGTTCACATCTCCCAGGGCGTTTACAAAGGCAAAGATGCGGTTTTTCTGGTAAGCCAGCATCTTCTTATAATCACCTGGCTGAATGCCTCCAAAAGACATGCCGGCACGATTTGCAAATCCGAGCGCAAACACTGCCGCTGCTATGTCCGGCCCAAAAGAAACCAGTCGTGTGTTCCAGCCGATCTGAACGTTTTCCTGAATCAACTGCTCTGCAAATGTGGTACCGCTCTGATTCGCGGCCATGAACACATAGATACTCTTTTTCTGGTATTCCTCTGCAATCTGTTTTGCTGTTGCAGAATCCGGGGCAGCTCCGACAATGGCCGCAAATCCGGGGGCCGTGCCGTCCACAAATTCCACACCCCTTTTCCTCATGATCGCGTCATCGGCCGCGCCCAACCAGATCTTTCCGTTTTCCACGTCCGGGTCTTCAATCTCCGGCTGGTAGAAATCAGGTTCTTCCACGTACCGAATGGCCTCAACGATCTCCTCGGCAAAAATCGCGCCCATACCAGCATCCAGTATGGGTCCGAGATAGGGGAGATTACAATCGTTCTTGATATGGGGCGGCAGGAGCGCCCGCGCGAAATCCATTACCTGTTTGGCAGAATCCAGGTCAGTTACCTTGATGCCGGTCAGCGAATAGATGACCGGAAGAAAATAAGCTGTATTGGGAAACTCCAGTTTCTGTGCTCCCCCGTACTTTTCCAGGGCCTCCTGATATTTTCCTTCTGCCTTGGACACAATATTGTAGGCGCCCTGAACTACTGCAAATGCTACCATCTTTGACATAATCTGTTTCCTCCCTTCTTAAGAGGTATATTCTTTATTTTAATTATCAAGCGGCGATGCCGCGTTTCATAAAATCGCTTAACGCGATTTTATTTTTATGCTGCCTCCAGCTCTCGGCGATCGTCCATGCTCATGAGAACTCTTTCTCGGGCCTTGTCAATACCCAGTGCCTTACGCTTTTTATCAATGTGGGCAATCATCTTGTGGGCATGCTTGATGGGATCCACTTCAAGGTCCCACATGCCTCCATACAGATCCTCAAATTTATTGTACAGATAGTCTTCAAATACCGGCGCTCCGCTTAAGGGCATTGTCACACCGAAGACCGTGTACACACCCGCGGTTACAAAGTAGTGACCGATGCTTATTGCCTTTTCACTCATCCATTCGGGTGCTGATCCGGCCACGGGGATATCGCTGATATCATTTCCCAGACCCCCGGCCTTTACCACTTCCGTGGCAGCCAGAAGTATCCGGGCATTATCCACACATGATCCCATATGCAGAACCGGTGGGATACCCACGGTCTCGCAGACTTCCGCTAATCCGGGACCGCAAAAGACCTTTGCCGACTCAGGCGTCAGAAGCCCTGCCTTGGCGCAGGCAATGGCATTACATCCTGTGGTTAATACGATTACATCGTTCTTGATCAGTTCCTTTACAACGCCTATATGCCCCGCATCCAGCGAGGTCCGTGCGTTGTTTCACCCAACCACGCCGCCGATACCCCGTATGCGGCCGTTGATGATGTTATCGTTAAGGGTATAATAGGAACCACGGAAGGTGCCGCCTAAGTGATATTCAATGGCCTCATAACTGAAACCCGCAATCACGTCATTCTTTTCATCCGGGATCATGACTTCTTTTTCTCTGTTCGGGAAATTCTCGATCGCGGTTATTACAATCTTCTTGGCATCTTCAAATGCGCTATGTTCATCGAATTCGATATGGATTGTGTCACCCGATTCGATCCGTGCCCTCGGATTCGTGGTTATGATCTTTGTGTGAAAACACTGAGCCACGTTGGCGATATTTTCCATGATGCATTGTATATCGACCACCATGGCATCCACGGCGCCGGTTATAATGGCCAGTTCCTGCTGTAGAAAATTTCCACAAAGCGGAATTCCATGCCGCATAAGAAGCTCGTTGGCCGTACAACAAATGCCGCTCAACTGAATCCCGTTTGCGCCTTTCTCTTTGGCCAGGTCTATCATTTCGGGAAGTTCCGCCGCCTGCACGATCATCTCGCTCAAAAGCGGCTCATGCCCGTGGATAACGATGTTTACGTGATCTTCTTTCAAAACCCCTAAGTTGGCTGAGCTTTTCACCGGATAGGGACACCCGAAAAGCACGTCTTGTAAGTCCGTGGCGATCATTGATCCGCCCCAACCGTCTCCGATGGCGGCCCTGCTGCACTGCATCGCGAGGTTTTCATAGTGCTGGTCCACGCCGATATGGGTCCGGTGCATGATCTCCACGATC
>CAZIXY010000430.1:0-2332 GCA_964543315.1 uncultured Desulfobacteraceae bacterium
CCGGTATTGTGGTCAATGATTCCATTATTCTTCTTGATTTCATCAATAGGGCCATAAGAAAAGGGGTGCCGCTTATGCGGGCGGTGGAGGAATCCGGAAAGGCGCGGTTCCGGGCCGTCATCCTCACTTCCCTGACGACTATCGCCGGCTTGCTTCCCCTTTTGCTTGAGAGGAGTTTCCAGGCCCAATTTCTCATCCCTATGGCTGTGAGCATTGCCTTCGGACTAATGGTTGCTACCGTCCTGACTCTCCTGTTTGTACCAACTCTTTATCTGATTGTTGCGGAGATCACGGTTTTCCTGAGACGATTTTTCGGGTTAGGTCCCCGCAGGATTGAAGAAGCGAATGAAGCAAAAAAGGGATGAAAAAAGTAGGCCCTTTTAAGAGCCCCATTCCCCGCCACACAAACGGCGGGCAAGCTTCACCTGTCATAATGAGGCAGTCGAGGCAGGGACCCGCCAAACTTACGGCGGGCAAGGCATGGGGGTCTCCATGACGTAACTACTCCTAAGGTGCAAGCGGCCCTCCCCGCGGCCTGCTGGAACGAAATGTAGTGGATACGATTAGGCCGTGGCCGTGCAGTCTGCGACTCGGGCCGCGGCATAGGTCAGAGGAGTTTTGATCCGAAAGATACGTCATTTCGAAGAGTCCCGTGCCTTTGCTTCTGCAAGGAGATAAAGTGTTAGAGTGAAAACAAATGAAAATGAGGCCTTTTGCTAACCAAAAAAATTATGACTTGCCGCAATGGGCTTCGAGGTAGGACCGTGCTGCGGAGTAGATTTCAGATACTTTCCGGGTTTGGGGCAATACATCACGTATTTTCTCAAGGTAACCTCTCTCGCGAACCAGTTCAAACGTCCTTGGAAAATTGACATCATAGATCCAGCCCATTTGAAGCATCTTAAAGTCATTTAGTGTCTTCAGACAGGTTGTTCTTACTATTCTTCCGGCCATCATATCCCTATAGACGTCTTGAGAAATTTCCGGGGTATCGGGCAACCCGAGTTCTATAACTCCGTTTCTTGCACTCTTCATTTCATGATAATAGTCGGTAACAACACGCCAGATATCCAACTTGTCCGCATCCCTAAGCAATTTAGTAAAGAACAGACACCTTTTTGTCTCTTTCCGTGGAAGGGTTGCGCGATTGTGATAGGAAATGGTGCGAAGGATTAGCTCGCGGGTTTCTTGATCAAGGTCTTTTAAAATGCCGTTTTCTTGGAGTACCCTGACACCAAGCACGGCATGGTCTTCTGACTTAAGGTCCACAAATGTGCCGTAACGGGAATATTGTTCAAATCGACCGACATCGTGGAAAAGGGCGATTGTTTCTGCAAGGCGGAGGTCTTCATTATCGAGACCCAGGCTACTACCCACGTCCAGTATCTCATTGCAGACCCGTTTGCTATGCTCTTCCTTCAGGGTAATATTTTTCTTGTATTCGGGATCATCGGATCGGAAGCTTTTTACATAAACTGTAAACCAGGATTTTAGCGCCGAAACATTTTCATGAGTGACCATATGAATCCTCTTTGGAATAATCGCTTGCATACTTATAACAAAGCTCATTTGATTTCAAGTCTAATAGAATTAAAAAGGGACCATTCGACAGATGAGTGGCGCTGATCCTCGCTTATGTGAAGTTATCGGATGGGAATTGAGAAGAAGCCTTTGTCTTTAGCTTGATGCTGCTTCATTTATGATTATAGTATAAACGGAGATAATGATGAAAAGGCACTATTTGACAGCTCTGTTTATGATCATTATGTTTCTGGGGGTGCCCCTTCTTACCTCATGCGGCAGGGGCAAGGCACTGGACAGAATAGAGAAGAAGGGGGAGATCACTGTCCTGACCATGAACAATGCACACTGTTATTATATATACAGGGACAGGCCCATGGGATTTGAATATGAATTGGCAAAGGCCTTCGGTGATTATTTAGGTGTCAAGTTAAAGGTCGTTACTCCCTCATGGCTGGGGCTTGTCGAAGCTCTCAATAGTGAGAAGGGAGATTTCATAGCGGCAAGCATGACCGCAACCGACTCAAGGAAGAAACTGGTTGATTTTTCAGATAAATATCTTTCTATTCAGCAAAATATTATTGTTCACGTGAATAATTATCAGATTCGGAAAATTGAAGATCTAGATGGAAAAACGGTACATGTCAGGCGAGGCACCTCTTATGAGGAGAGGCTGAAACAGCTTAATAATGAGGGAATCCATGTGTTTATCAAACTGCACGATGATATGCCTACAGAAGAATTAATCAGGATGGTTGCTGAGAAGGAAATTGAGATAACAGTGGCCGATTCCAACATTGCGGACCTCAAT
>CAZIXY010000431.1:0-2332 GCA_964543315.1 uncultured Desulfobacteraceae bacterium
CTGCGTTCTCAGCGCCCTCTGCGGTGAAATATCCGGGTTAGTTCCTGTTGCCGAAAACCAGTCATCAGCAAAAAAACGGCTCTTCCAGAAATGAGTAGATTGAGCGAGTGGGTCTTTGTGAGCAGGGCGGACAAACTCGCGATTGTCTCGGCGACCGGCGAGCAGATTGCAGAGGTTGATATACAGCCGATGCTTCGGAGGTTATCCCTAAAGGCTTGCAACATAAAGACATATCGTATTCGGAAGGATTTCTTGAAAAAATTTTAGATTTTTTTTGACTTTGCAGTACACTGCATAGTAGTATAGTAAAACAGAGACGGTTAGCCGATACACCATGGGTGGGTAATAGTGAAGCTATATATGGCTCGTGCTGGCAAGGTGGTGTATATACCAAAAGGGTATAAATTATGTTTGGCAGTTAGAAAAAGAGAGGTGAAACTTGAACCTATATAACTGGCGGATACAACTTCGAAAGGGGCTGTTAGAGCTTGTTGTTCTGAACCTTCTTGAGCACGGCAGGTGCCACGGCTATGAAATGGTGCAGAAACTCAAACGCATAGAGGGGTTGAAGATTCGCGAGGGCAATATCTACCCAATCTTAGCCCGGCTGCAAATCGACGGCCTGGTTAAAAGTGATACCAAGCCTTCGGAGGATGGGCCGCCGCGGAAATACTTTGCTCTTACCAAATCCGGCAGAAAGATTTTAAGCAGCATGAACGAGCATTGGGACATGATAGTAGAAAGCACACAGCTTGTCAGGAAAGGACAGGTGTAATTATGAAAAACACAAACGGAACCTGGGATTCTGTCAAGGCCGGATATCTTAGAGAAGTGGAAAGGGCACTTGCCTCGGCCGGTCATCAAGAGAAAAAACAGGTGCTTGAAGATGTAAAGAGTCATCTTGACCAGCGATTCAGTGAGTTAGGCCCAGATGAGCAGGCCTGGGAAAACTTTCAGGCGATTATCACTGAAATGGGCCCCGCCACCGATTACGCAGAGCTCCTTGCGCCGGAAACTCCAGCGGGCAGGCAGGCCTCCGGTCGAAAAGCTCTGATGGGTATTGTTATTTCCACGCTAGCCGTCATCGTAACGGTAATTGTGTTAGTGACAGTGCTGTCAAACAAACAGGAGGCCTATGAACTGCGAGGAGTTAGTGACGTTGAGAGTTTGGGCTATCCATTTGAAAACGACCCGGAGGCTATCGGCTATTGGAAGAGTGTGGACTTCGTCGACGTCGTCGAGGACTTTGTACCTGGAACTAAAGCCCGGAAGGGTGACCTTTTTCTCAAGGATTTTACGTTCAAGCCTGATGGGAGAACATCGTTTTCCTGGACATGGACGAAGGACTGGATTTGGCATAATAACGGCCGCACAAAGGCCCAGTACAAGATCAAGCAAATGGCTGGAGAAACATATCTGTTTTTGCCATGGCTCAGCGGCGATGTAACCATCCGACACCGAAAGCCGAGTTATTACATAAGGTAAATCAAGTAAGGCTCAAAAAAATGAAGGCGAAGCGAATTTGTGAAGTCAAGTCAACCCTTCGCGATGTTATTCGTTTTTGCGGCTATTTCATGAAAACTCCAGGAGAATAAGATTGTGATGGATTACGAACTATATAACGAAGATTTTCTCGCAGCAGTAAATGACATCGAAGACGAAAGCATTGACCTTGTTGTCGCGGACCCGCCATATTGCTTAGGAAAAGATTATGGTAACGGGTCGGACAAAAAAAAACCCGTTGAATTTCTGCGATGGACGGAAAGTTGGATTCTTGCAGTTATACCTAAAATAAAAAAAAGCGGCGGATTATATATCTTTGCTACCTGGCAATTTTCTCCTGAAATTTTTGTCTTTCTGAAAAAACGTATGATTATGATCAATGAAATCATTTGGGACAGGCGAGTACCCAGTATGGGCGGAACTACAAGAAAGTTCAGCTCCGTACACGATAATATTGGTTTTTTCGTTAGGTCAAAGAAGTATTTTTTTGATTTAGACCCCATAAGGATACCCTATGACCCCCAAACAAAAAAAGCCCGAACTCGTTCAATATTCGTCGGCAAGAAATGGCTGGAGAAAGGCTATAATCCAAAAGATGTGTGGTCGATATCAAGACTCCACAGGATACATGGCGAGCGAGAAGATCACCCTACCCAAAAACCGTTGGAAATTATTGAAAGAATGGTTAAGTCCACCTCTCCTGAAGGAGGGCTGGTTTTAGACCCATTTGCCGGAACAGGCACCACCGTAGAAGCCTGTATTAGAAACAACAGAAAATGCCTCGCCTATGAGCTGAATCCGAAATACTGTGAAATCATCAGAAACAGGA
>CAZIXY010000432.1:0-2330 GCA_964543315.1 uncultured Desulfobacteraceae bacterium
ATCTTTCAGACCTGCTCCGGTATCAGAACATGCTTTGCCGCTATGACACCATGGCGCTAAAATCCTTAGATATTTTTTCTATCCACGGATTTCCAGTTGGTTTGATTCAGTGTGAATCGAATTTCCTGGGGATACGCAGTAAGGAAAAGGGAAGCAATGTGGGTTCAGGAGGCTGGAGTAATATCATTGATAAATTTCTGAAAGCTAAGGAATACTGTGATTTTCCATTTGAGATTAGGCACCAGACAGGGAAAAAACTTCGAGTAGCAATTAAAAACGAATGGATCGGCGATAAGGGTAATGGACGGGGACGCGTGCCAAGAAAGGTGGAGATCGCCTGTAAAGATGCTGCTGTAAAAAAGATCGTTGAAAACAGCCTGGATGCTGTGTTCACTGATCCTCCGTATTTTGGCAATGTTCAGTATGCCGAGTTAATGGACTTTTGTTATGTATGGCTGCGGAGACTGCTTGGAAAAGAGATAAGCGCATTTGGGCCTCCCACTACTCGAAATACTGAAGAACTCACTGGTAACGAGAACATGGGGAGGGATATAACTCACTTTACACAAGGGCTTTCGTCTGTGTTCCAGAATATGGCCTGTGCTTTGAAACCAGGCTCCCCATTGGTTTTTACGTATCATCATAATGACTTGAGTGCATATTATCCAATTGCTGTTGCCATACTAGATGCAGGCCTTACCTGTTCTGCATCTTTACCGTGTCCAGCAGAAATGGGGGCTTCCATTCACATTAGCAATACCCGCTCCTCTATAACGGATACTGTGTTTGTTTCCAGGTCCACGGGCACAATAAGACGCAAATGGGTCACTGATAGCCCAAAGGGCCTTGCTTTGATCGTGAATGAAGATATTGAATTGCTGAGGCAGGGCAATATGAAACCCACAAGAGGAGATATTCGCTGCATCATATTCGGGCACCTGATTCGTCTTGCAATCTGGACTTTAAGGATTGGCTGGAATAGAGAAATTGCCACAAAAGCACGTTTAAAGAAAGTTGATGACTGGATATCCAATTTTGGCGGCCCCCAAAGCGTGGAAATGTATCTTGATGATACTCTTAGTACTGCTCCGGAAAAACAGGCCATGATGATACGAGAGAGTGAGGTTATATATGAAAGACCCAGCCATGAAATTTCCTTTTGAGGCAACCAGAATTCAGCATCTTGGCGAATTAAGCATGGAGGGACAACCCGAGGGGCAAAGAAAATATGAAGTTATTGCCTGTATCGGAGGTCGTGGTTTTGGTGTTCGAAAGGGAGATATGGAAAAGATGCTTGTTGCAACACGCGGCAAGGTGTTTACTCTTAAGACAATGGATCGATTAGTAGGGTGTACTCGTCTGAAGGACTTCAAGACAAAATAGTAAGCTTGTCGCTCAATGCCCCGGGCAGCTTGCAGTGGTAAGGATTTTTCAGTTGCATGGGCTCCGCGAGGAACTTCGTGGTGCCGATGAGTTTGAGGAATTGGATCTTTCTATGTTTTCATCAACAGATGAACAGCTTGAGTTTCTAAAAGGTTAGCATAGAGTAGATGCAATGTATCTTATGTAAAAGAAGCTCGATGGTGCCATTTGGTAGAGCACCTCTTTATCTTTGAGCTGACCTTTATTCCCTGTTTCGCATAAGATAAAAATGGAATGTGCCCGATTTGTTTTTTTAGTTCAATCTGATTCATGCCTTTATGTTAATGAGACTTAAAAACAACGAAACCGATCTCAAGGAGACCTGAATCATGCCAGAGAAGACATCCTATCTTGCGATTACCGTTGATAAGAGCCATATTATCACAATCGGGGAGCGGCTTTATGAACAGAGCATTGAACTGATCAGGGAACTGGTCAACAATGCTTATGATGCAGACGCAACACGGGTGGACGTGACCGTCACGGAGAAAGAGATTGTCGTCTCGGATAACGGTGAAGGAATGGATATGGAGGGGCTCAAGCAGTACTTCAATGTTGGATCGGATGAAAAGCTTTCAAATCCCCTGTCTCCCCGATTCGGGCGAAACAGAATTGGGCAATTCGGCATCGGCAAATTCGCCAGTCTGGCCGCTGCTTCCCGCTTTGAGGTCTTTACGCAGAAAGGGAATTTCACAGCACGGGCGGTCTTCGACAAAGCGCGCTGGGTTGAGAAGGGTGACTCGTGGAAGATTCCCTTCACTCGTCTGGAAAGGGATAATAAAAGAGGCGACGGAACCACCGTCCGCCTTGTGGAACTGAAAAGGGCCTTTAAGCCGGAGGACGTGACCCAGAAAATTGCCGAAGGGACGCCTATACGCGCCAGGGACTTCTCAATATACGTAAACGGA
>CAZIXY010000433.1:0-2320 GCA_964543315.1 uncultured Desulfobacteraceae bacterium
CTCCTGGGCTTTACCCTTTTTTGCTGTTTGCCTTTTAAGAAAATATCATCTGCCCCTATGTTATATATCTCAGCCACTCTCGCCGCAACACGATCCAAATCATAACCGAGATGTTTTAACTCGTATTTCCGATCAAATGCCTCGTTGGCCTGAGAAAGTACATCGGCTACAAAATCCGATTCCCCCAATATCCTTTCATCACTTTTGATGTGACCTTGACCCTTCAAACCATGCTTTCTTACCTCTGACCAGCCTCCAAGGCTCCGTATCAACCCTCCCCCGGTCAACTCATTTCGACGCCCTTGTCCAAGACCTGCTTCCACATAAGAATAGTACTCTTTCCTTGCACTGCGAGGAGTATGTCCAAAATAGCTGAGAACATAATCTACATCCTGCCAGAGGTGCTGTATTCTACCCATTAACACATTAGGCCCGCAATAGGCATATCCGTTCAATTCAGTGAGGGTGGGGACGATCCCCGGATCATAATGTGATGTAATACACCGGGCGCCTGTCTGCGTGCGGATACGTACAGGCAGGCGTCCAGTCGGGATGATCTTGGCGTGCATTCTCATCTATCACCTTCCTGATTTCCTGCCAACTTAGAATTTGAAGGGCGTCCCACTTGCCACAGGTTGGTTCACAGGGCACAATGGGTTCAGTTACCTCCCCTGCGGCCTTCTTGGGTCTGAGAGGATCGGCGAAAAGCACCCGTGCCAGACCAACCAGATCTGCTTGACATTCTTGAATGACTTTTTCGGCCGTTGCAGGAGTCTGTATCCTGCCCGCCGCGATGATCGGGGGGAGGGGGGATTGCCCTGCATATTGTGCCTAAAATCATCTTGACGCACAATACCTTTTACAGCATACTGGCAAGTTACAAAAAAATCAAATTGGGATTTGGGAGGTCAAATTGGCCCTTGCATCTCTTCCATCGTATAAGTCATGAAGGGAGACCTCATGTCATCAAAGAAAAGGCGAAAAAAACGCAAATCGCGCGAGGCAAAGAGATCTGGCGCAACGTTTCAAAAAAGGGAAGTATCAGCCCCCGTAGAATGCCTGACTTCTAAAGATTCTCAGTCTGTGAAATCCGGTCATGCCAAAGAAATCAGTAAGCTTATTTCAAAAGGCAAAGTCAAAAACGCTGTCAACATGGCCAAACAGTATCATAAGAACCTTGGCACTGAAGAATCTGAAGCGATTCTGGTTGAGGCCTACATTGCCAGGATACTGGAAATGACTGAAAAGGGCCTCACCGTTGAGGCAGAGACCCTCCTGGATTTGGTCCGGGAACGATACTATTTGCCTGATCAACGTCTTGCGGAAATAGATGCCGCCACTGCGGCGCGCGAGGGCATAAAGGATGCCTTTTTGGCCCCGCTGAACGATCCTTCCATGCCAACGGAGCAGAGAGCGGCTATCCAAAAAGTTATAAAAAGGGAGTTGGTTGATCTCAACATTTTGACAGCCTGCAAGACACTTTCCTCTGACCACCCCTTGAAAGTGGAGGCCGCTGCCGTATCCAAAGCGTTTGAAGCAGTGACAACCGGACCGGTCAATGATAAAGAAATAGCCTTGCCCAGCATCTCCCGCAAAAGTCCCCTGGCGCCGTGGAAGATGCTGATTAGGGCGCTTTTCTGTTTTTATCGTCACGACGATGCGCTTTGCGAGAGGTGTCTCCAGGCAGTAGAGATTGATTCAGCCCCTGCCCGTCTGGTTCCGGCGATTCGTGCCATGGTCTCGGGAAAGACCGGAGCGCACCTCGGCGAAAATACCCGCTCTCTTGTTGAACAGGTGGGTGGAAACAGGACGGAGGTACGCAGGAAATTCCAGGATCTCGAAAGAGCGCTGACCACGGGAAAATCGAAGGGATTGTTAAGGGCAATCAGTGATGCGGTAGCTGTCTGTGAAGATTTTTGCCCCGAACTTGTTGACAGGCTGAAGTAGCATATATCCATTCGCTCCTGGATGAGTGAAGCGGCTGAAAAGACGATTAGAAAAGCTATGGGAGGCCCGTCCCTGAAGAACGCCTGTTTCTGGAGGCTTTTTGCCCGTGCGGCAGAGATAAAAGGAGAGCCCTTTTTGGCATGTGCCATGTGGGACGAGTTCATGAAGCATGCCGTGCACGAGGGCATATTTTCCACGAATAGCACAGAATGTTCAGTGGTATATCTTCATATGGCGAATCTGTTGCTGGATATGGCGGACACGGATTTTGAATGGGCCCGGTCGCTGTTTGAAAACACCTTCAAACGATCCAAAGGGCTTTCATCCTATTATAAAGAACAACCCAAGTTTATTTCCGATGCCGTACGCAAAA
>CAZIXY010000434.1:0-2318 GCA_964543315.1 uncultured Desulfobacteraceae bacterium
CTTTCGGACCGACAGGCGGGAGATCATAGAAAGACCCGACGGCTACGGCAAGCGTACGGGAGAGTGCGGCGATACGGTAGAAATGTTTTTAACGGTCCGAGGGGATCGCATCGACTCGGTTTCTTTTGATACGGACGGCTGTATGAGCACAAACGCGTGTGCCAACACGGTGGCGGAGCTTGCGGAAGGGAAGAGCCTGGAGGCGGCGTGGGATATAAGCACGGAAGATGTCATCAAATATTTGGAGACCTTGCCGGCCGAAAACATCCACTGCGCGGAACTTGCCGTAGGGGCCTTTTACCTGGCTCTGGCCAACTACAAAGACATCAAGCGTAACCCCTATAAGATATATGGCTCATTCCAGCGTCAAAGATAAGATGGGGAATGCCCTTACACATTTTTATTCCACCTCGCTTTATGAAAAAAATAGCTCTGTAAAAAAACCCGGCTTCTATGTGAAATAGAAGCCGGGTCGTTGTGTGAGAATCATTAAAAAGCGTTTTCGACCTTCCAGGTCTCCCACACCTTCCCAACAAGGTCAGGTCCCGGCTTCAGTGTAGGCTTTCCGGGCCGCCATCCGGAGGGTGTGGCCTCGGCGCCTTTGGTCTTTCGAACATGTTGAAAAGCCTGAATCTGCCGGATGAGTTCTTCCACATTTCTTCCCACAGGCGGTGTGAGGATCTCTAAGGCCTGTACCACCCCATCCGGATCAATGATGAATCGACCGCGCATTTCAACACCGGCATTTTCATCATAGACGCCGTACTCCTTGCCTATGTTTCCCGGACCGTCAGAGAGCATTGGAAACGGGGCGCCCCCTTTCACCATTTTGGAAAGCTCATTGTCCTGCCACATCTTGTGTACGAAGTGGCTGTCCACACTGACTGACAAGACCTCTGCCCCAAGCTTCTTGATCTCCTTATATTTGGACGCAACTGCGGCCAGCTCAGTGGCTCAAACAAAGGTGAAATCTCCTGGATAGAAACAAAGGACAACCCATTTACCCAGGTAATCCGAAAGTTTGACCTGACCGAACTTCCCATCCTGGTATGCGGGTGCCTCAAAATCCGGGGCCTTCTGGCCCACCCTGACAGCAGAAATGGCAATCTCTTTTTCTAATCGAGGTTCCTCATTGACTACCTTTTTTTTGGTTCTTTCACCCACCTTTGAGCCGGTGGGTTTCCCGCAGCCAACCTTGAGTTCTTTCATCGACCCACCTCCTTTTATGTCTATTGGTTACCTTTATAGCATGATTAAAACCCCTACACAACACAATCTCCAAAGCCGGCTATTGAAAATGGCCTTTCTTTCGTTATGGCATCCTATATGGCAGTTTTGCCGCAAAGCTTTTTGAGCGCCGCGCGTATGCCCTTTCCGTAGGCAGGATCGACCTTGTCAAAATGCCTCATTTGTCTCTTGATTATAGCCTTTGGAACGTCTTTCAGGGCTTGGCGATGTTTGAGAAAAGCCTCGCTTTCCGGTCTTCATCGAACAGTTTGAAGAGCGCACGGGGCTGGCCGTAATCGTCATTTCCTTCACGATGGTTGTAACGTCCGGCATCGCCGGAAATCTTCAACGGCGGATCGGAAAACCCCGGGTCTTCGACAGGGCCCTTGAAAGAGTTGGGCTCGTAATAGGCATCCGGGTTAGGAAAGTTGGGGAAGAACCTCATTTTGCCGTCTCCCGACACTCAGGGCAAATGCCGAAGAAGACGAGCCGGTGGTTTACGATCTTAAAGCCTGTTTTTTGGGATATCTCTCTGGACATCTCCGATATCGTGTCGATATCAGGATCAATGATCTTGTGGCAGCGCGTGCAGATCAGGTGAGGGTGGGGGAGCGGATTATTTCCGTCGTAGCGGCTGCCCTCGTGGCTGAAACCCAGTTCTAAAACCTCTCCCATCTCTTTCAGCAAGGT
Organism: uncultured Desulfobacteraceae bacterium; assembly: GCA_964543315.1. Classification (GTDB taxonomy): domain Bacteria; phylum Desulfobacterota; class DSM-4660; order Desulfatiglandales; family Desulfatiglandaceae; genus JAFDHL01. The sequence continues at coordinate 1,918 of CAZIXY010000434.1, forward strand.
AACAGTCTTGTAAACAGTGGCCAGGCTGGTTGTGGGGAAGTCCTTTTTCACCCGGGAATAAATCTCTTCCACATTGGGGTGGCCGTCGCTGACAGTAAGGATCTTTAGCACAGCAAGCCTCTGAGGAGTGATCCTGAAATTCTGTTTTCTCAGCTCGGAAAGCATATGGTCTTCTTTTTATACATTGATAGCATAATTTCGTGGATAAGTCTGCTTTTTAAGACGGTAAGGGAGAAACGCGCTTTAATCACAATTTGAAAAACCCCCGGGGTTTTGTATTTGTCTGGTTCAACAATAACTGAAGATACAATAAGAGTTGAAGTTATCTTTTTGAGTAGTGGAGAGCTGCCAGCAGCTTTAAGCCGTCAACTTATTTTTCACATGAGTAATTGCAAGTCAAG
>CAZIXY010000435.1:0-2306 GCA_964543315.1 uncultured Desulfobacteraceae bacterium
AGCTTTTTTTTGTGGAGGATTGCATTTTCAATTGCCGATGCGGCCTGCGATGCCAATGTGGTTAAAAGCTTGAGATCCGACGCCTTATAGAATACCGGCTCGTCGCTGCTCAGGCTAATCACACCGATCGAGCGGTCCTTTGTCTTGAGAGGCGCACAGATCATAGATCTTATGCCGTTTTTTCGATCAATGTATCTGGGATCAGTGAGGACGTCATTAACAATCTCTGCGTTTCCACGAAGTATTATGTTGCCTGCAATTCCATCCCCGGTTTTCAAGTCGGTTTTTTCAGAATACTGTTTGCCGAATGCCGAAATAATCTCAAGCTTTTCTGTCTGTTCGTCCAGCAGCATCACTGACGCACCGGTTGCAGTGATAGATCGCCTTGCTTCCTCTATTATTAGCCTTGCTACCTCTTCGAGATCGAGCTTTGCGGATATTTTTTCGGAAATATTGTAGAGGAGATTTATTTCTTTATATTTTTCAAGGGTTTCACGGGCCAGTGTTTTTTTCTCTAATTCTTTGTCGGCCAGATAGGTGAGGAGGTCGGCAACGGATGGGGCCTTATCTCCTCCGCTTACCCATCCAATCACTTCACCTGATACCTCGATGGGATAACCGCCCAGTAAACCCTGATCATTATCACCAATCAATATTCGGTAGTCTCTATCCTGAATGGATAGTGAGGCATCAATGGCTTTTATAACATTACTGAGCAAGGAATAGGCCCCCTTTTCAAAGAGCCTCTTGAGATTTATTGGTGGCTTTCGCTTCATACCATCAGTTTTGTGCAATAGATTTTTCGTTATGGGATTATGAACTGTTTACAGGCTGGATAAACTATCATTAATGCAACTACCCAGCCATTTAGGTTGAAGACTGAAGGCTGAAGTATTTCAGTTATCTCGCAATACTCGAATCAAGCCATTCAAGACCTTCTCGGTTTCGACTCACTTTGGTTCAATGAGAAATAAATCCTCGTTGGACAAGAAACCCAAGCGCTTCGATAAACTTAGTTGATAATGCAGTTTCCTTAATAAACCGAAGGCCATGTAGAGAAAACGAAGGTAATCTGCCTGAATGTCATTTGCGCATCCTTCAGCCTTCATTCTCTATCAATTATCATGCCAAATACCCATTTCCGGTTATTTCATTGAGGAAGATTGGTTATGAGACAGGGAATAAAGGTGTGGTTAAGCGGAAAACAATACTCAAACTATATTTCAGTCATTTGTCGCAGATGGAATATTCAAGGATTGATTTGTACGGCGGGAAGGTCTGAGGGAAAAATGGATGGTGTGGATGCACAAAAAAATGTTTTTCACGCACAGCTTTTTGTGCATCCTTTGTTCAGCTTACCTATTTGTTGGTCCTGACATATTTGTCCAGAAAGGCCAGCGTATGCTTCCAGGATTCTTTTGCGGCTTCAGGACTGTAGAGCGCCCGGTATCGAGGATCAAAAAAGTGCTTGCCTATGCCTTTATATATGTGTATTTCCACGGTTCTTCCTTTATCCTTGAGAGTCTTGTAAAGATCCTTGGATACCCGAACGGGCGTGTCGGGATCTGCGCTGCCATGATGGATTTGAACAGGTGGCATAGTTGAAAACGGTTCCTTTGAGTAGTAAAGTGTATCGACTTTGCCGGCTCCATAGGTATATACCATTTTATCTTCATCGGGATTGGGTCCGTAGTAGTCCACCACGGCCATGATGCCGGGTATGCTGCTGGCAACTGAAACCGCCAGAGTCGCCCCCTCTGAGAAACCGATCACACCGATTTTATTTTCCTGTACGCTCTGGTCAGAGTTCAGGTATTTAACGCCGTTCCGGACCATTTCCTGCCAGGAACGCCATAAATCTAAACCACGGGTAAAAACTTTGGAGGGTTTGTTCTCAGCATGATAATTCATCGCCAACACCACATACCCCTCTTTCGTGAGTTTTTCCCCAATGGAATGGATATAGGGTGCGTTTGGGCCTTTGCTGTCATGCACCAGTATAATGGCCGGATGAGGACCTTGTTGGAACGGCTTGTATACCTCCCCGTAGACCGGAGGTGTCACTTCCGGTGGGGAAAGGGGGGTGAATGAGACCAGCGGGGCACATGCCAAGGGTACTAAAAGGATAAGCAGGAAGCTGATGGCGAGAAACCTGCGGAGGTTCTGTAAGAGATGGGAAGTGTATGTGTTAGTTCTTTGCATGTTTAATCCTCCTTGAGGTTGAGTATTGGTAGCAGATTTTTTTAAGGGTAATATTGACGGACTCGTAAAAAGTCCGTCAATCCCGCAAAGCGGGAGGGTGAGGG
>CAZIXY010000436.1:0-2304 GCA_964543315.1 uncultured Desulfobacteraceae bacterium
ATCATAGCAGGAATTTTGTCGCAAATCAAATACAAGTGGTTGTTGTCGGTAATTGGTATTCGGTATTCTGTTTTCTGTGAGTGTTTAGTTGTCAGTTGTTAGTCCTTGATTAAGCGAACATTTTTTTGTTAGGCAGCCGTAATAAAGTAGAAATGCCCGAATCTATTGGTTAAAATGAGTTTTACCACAAACCATTTTCCAAAAGAAAGGGGCATTTCAGATGAGTAAGAAGTATAGCAAAGAGTTAAGGAATCGCAAGAGAAGAATTGGGCGTCGTTTGGCAAGGCAAGAGCTTGGTGACCGAGGTAAGCCGATACTTAAAGGTAGGAATATCCACTATGAGATGAGCGAGAAAATGCAGGGGTTGTTCTGTGGAGGAATCGGGGCATTCCATAAGATGGTGAAGCAGATAGGATTGGCGGAAGAATTGGACAAGCAACTGCATTTGCTAAAGATACATAAGCCGTACTATGAGTCGGACCATATATTGACAATAGCTTACAACATATTGACGGGTAACAAGCGATTAGAAGACATAGAACATCTTCGTCAAGACGAGGGATTTCTGAATGCACTGGGAGCGGATCGAATACCGGACCCTACAACAGCGGGAGATTTCACACGTCGATTTGAGGGATGGGAAATTGAGAGACTGCAGAATGCGATAAACGAAGTACGGCAGCGGGTGTGGAGGCATAGAGGCAAGGGTTTGTTGAAAGACGCGTATGTAGATGTAGATGGAACAGTTGCATCTACGACAGGCAGATGCAAGGAGGGAATGGAGTGGTCGTACAAAGGGGTGTGGGGATACGCGCCTTTAATAGTATCGTTGGCAAACACGCAAGAAGTATTGTACCTGGTGAATCGTCCGGGCAATGCGCCGAGTCAGAAGGGTGCAGCCAAATGGATAGAAAAAGCAATTGAACTGGTCAAACCGTATGCAAAGCGACTGACGTTGCGTGGCGACACAGATTTTTCATTGATGGAGCACCTAGACAAGTGGAGTGAAAAAGCGCATTTTGTTTTTGGGATGGATGCTCGTAAAAAAGTGGTAGGCATAGCAGATGAGTTGGAGAAGAAAGCGTGGGAGGCCCTGGAAAGAAGCCCAAAATACACAGTTAAGACCAAAAGTCGTCAGAGGCCGGAGAACATTCAAAAGCAGATAGTCAAGAGAAGGGAATTCGAAAGAAAGCATTTAACAGGTGAAGAGATAGCCGAATTCGACTATCGTCCGTTTAAATGCAAAAAAGAATATCGAGTAGTGGTATTGCGGAAAAATATAAGTGTCGAAAAAGGCGAGTCGGTATTGTTCGATGAGATTCGATACTTTTTCTATATCACAACACGACGAGATTTGAGTGCCAAGGAAGTAGTTGAACTGGCCAATAAGCGCTGCAATCAGGAGAATGTAGTCGAGCAACTAAAGAACGGTGTTAACGCGATGCGGATGCCTGTGAACAATCTGTTGAGCAATTGGGCTTATATGGTAATGGCAGCGCTCGCATGGAATTTGAAAGCATGGTTTGCGTTATTGATGCCAAACAGAAAAAGAGGCGTGCAGGTTCTGAAGATGGAATTCCGTCGTTTTCTACGTGTATTGATATTGTTGCCGTGTCAAATCATCCGTTCTGGTCGGAAAATTATTTACCGGTTGATGAGTTACAATCCTTGGCTGGAAGATTTTTTAGATACGTGGGAGTATATCCGGCGCTTAGCGCTAGTCTGATTGAACCTGTAACTCATTCAATAGCTGAAACGCAAAGCTTGAAGGAGAAGTGTCGCCTTATAGTAAAACCAAACCAAATCAGAGCTTGATTCTAGAGTAATCTTACTACGATTTGATGCTTTGCTACGTGTCAGACACAATGTGACAAACAAAATGTGTGTCATATTTGCCCAATTAAGACTTCTTGACTTCGTTGCGCGCTACTCGGACCGCGTCGGCTGCTCGCTTAAAAATGTTCGCTTGTTTTACGACTAATTACTAATCAGTGCTGTCCCAACGTTGGTTTCACAATCAGGTTTAAGTTATAAAAAAGACTTATGTTAAGTAGCAAAACGGCCGTTACCGATTTGAAAACTCAAGTGTATAATTGCCACTGTTTGCAACAAGAAGGAGTGGCAAATGAATACAGGAAGAACGGTTTTCTCACAACTAATGGATTTTCTCCCGATGCACGAATTTCGCAAATGTGTGCGAAGGTATCGTGGCAACTACAAGGTAAAAAGTTTCTCATGTATGGACCAATTTTTATGCATGGCGTTTGCTCAGCTTACGTATCAAGAAAGCCTTCGAGATATCGA
>CAZIXY010000437.1:0-2297 GCA_964543315.1 uncultured Desulfobacteraceae bacterium
ATAAAACGGGTTGTTGTTTTCCCCTCTCACTTTTCCTTATGAAACAAGCGTCATCTTTCTAATCTCAAGCCTCAAATTCTCTTTTATTTCTATTTACCTTTTTTACCATACCGAGACTTGGATTCCTTAGCCTCAAAGCCGATTTTCCTTTTTGGCTTTTCAGTTGGGGGCAGGAGGAGCGGGCGGATTTTATCAAACAATTCCTTCAACTGGGTATCATGAACGAGCAGGATTTTCTCAATCTGATCGAGACGTTCCTCAAAATCGCGCCGCGATGAGAGTTCCTCTCGCATTCTTATAAAGGCACGGACAACATAAATGCTCATGGACACCGCCGTCTTGCTCTTGAGAATGTTCGCCGCCATTAGCGCCCCGTGCTCTGTGAAGGCATAAGGAGGGTACTTACGGTGCTGTCCGCGTTTTAAGGTCGCATTTTGCGATCTTAAACGTCGAAGCTTCTCCCATTCGTCCTTGGTAAGCCGAAACATGAAATCATCAGGGAACCTGTCCGCGTTTCGTTTGACCTGTTCGTTTAGACGTCTAATCTCGACCCCGTAGATTATCGCCAGGTCAGTATCCAGTATAACTTTCTGCCCGCGAACTGTGTGGATCACAGATTCGACAGGGACCGGAACTGGGGATTTGCTCGGTTGTACCATCTAATGTCTCCCACGTTGATAACCGTTCGTGCAGAACATGCATAAACTCAAAATTGGGTATTGCCTTCTCCCTCACACTTTTCTTGATGTCGAGACGTTTTTTCTATCTGCTTAATCCTAACAGCCTTTGCCAACTACATAAATTCTTGCACAATGCAGTCAATAAATAGAATTCCATTATAAGGCAATCAGTTCCGCGGAATCCGAATACGGGATAATTTCACCTGTGGTCTTTTTCTTCCAGATTATCTCTCGATGGGCGGCGTCATATATCATTTGTTCTTCAGGAAAACTCAGTGCAATTCTGTTGATTATCCTTTTCTCTTCTTGTGTCAGAGGTTCCGCTACCGACTCATCGGCATTTTTTATTTCATCAATCAGATCCCGGTAGTTGTTGAGCTGGGGGCCATAAGGGAGGGCGGCATAAGTTGAGCCGGTAATACTTTTCCCCAACTCCCTGAAGGCGAGCATATCCGCATACCACAAGTACTTCGCTGCAAAAAGCATTTTGTCTCTTTTTTTCAAAATTCTTTTTCCCAGTGCTGACTCGAATTGCCTAAAAACAAGCTTTATCCTTGGCATTGAAAATGTCCGGTTACCGGTATAATTATCACCAGGCATCTGTCCCTTGAGCGCTAAACGTAAAGCCATATCCATGGCTTTCGTCTGGATGAGCCCACCCTCCCATCTCTTTATGCTGGCAATGCCCACATTCATCCGTTTTGCAAGGGCCTCCTGGCTTAACTTCAGTTCCTTTCTGCCTTCTCGTATTTGTTTACCCGTTAACAGATTAACCGCATTACGGTAGGCGTCTGAAATCGCTCTCTGTGCAGTAGCTGTCTGGTCAATATCGCCTGCTTCTATACCGCATACCGGGCACACATAATGTTCAGCCTGAAACTTGATATCCATACCGCGAAAATGCACGGTTTTATCTATTTTTTCACTCGACATTTTTCCATGGCAATTGGGGCAGGTCATTGTCTTTTTTTCCATGGTATCAGTCTCCTTTGTTGTCACGGTCCTGATGCAAAGATACAAGCCACATTCGCTTTTCCTTGATTGCAAACTTCAAATAGGTCTTGCAACCTAATCGCGTACTTATCCACTTAAAGGCAAAGAGTTCGGATTCAAGAATATCAGTCTCGTAAGAACGCTGTGGAGGATATTGCCCGACATAATCATGAGGTGTTATTTCTTTCAATATATCAGAGAAGATATTCAAAATATCGCTAACAAGGTAACCTAATTCGAGAGCATCGGCAGCGACGCTCGCCGGATTTACAATAGAAATGCGGTTTCTTAATACTGCATCTTTTGCCTGCTTTATCTTGCTGTTAATTTCTTTATTTATAAAGTATAGTATCAATTGATACTTTTTTCAAGACAAATTTTTACGAAAAGCGCGAAATCAGTAAACTTTCTTCAAGTTTTTGGGTTCTGACCTATTCTTTTGTCGCAAACCTGATCGCCAACCGGAATGCTCTTGCAAAACTTGGACAAATCTGAGTACTGTCTTTTTCCCTGGATCATCCCTACCATAACAATAAGGAGCGCCAGGCACACACTATACAAGCTTTTTAAATTGAATTCTCAGTGTTTTCCCTTCATTAACGGCTGCCTTTAGGGTCTTTTCAA
>CAZIXY010000438.1:0-2293 GCA_964543315.1 uncultured Desulfobacteraceae bacterium
GTACCAGTCCTGATCTTCCACTCCAACCGGTTCGGTCCTGTAAAAGCGGGACTTTTTTTTCACGCTGCAGCCGGGTATCCTGTCGGCCAGGGCTATGGCCTTGAGACAGTTTTTCAGCTTATCCCCAAGGTTCGATCCAATCCCGATATAGGCCGTTTTCATGTCGGGGCCGTTAGCCTCCATGACGTCCTTCGATTTCAACCGGCTGGCACATCCCTAATAAACCACTGCTTTAATTCTTTGCACGGCCTCTGCAAGTCTTTCCCGTTTCTGGGTCAGCGCAATACGGAAGTAACCCTCCCCGGGCTCCCCAAAGCCGTTGCCCGGGGTCACCACCAGGCCTGCATCCTCCAGCAGTCGAGTCGCTACCTTCGTGGATGTGTGTCCTTCAGGAACCCTGACCCAGAGATAGAAGGTGGCCTTGGGAGATTCAACCTCATAACCGGCATCCCTGAGGCCCTTGACCATCAAATCCCTCCGTTCGGCATAGACCTGGACCATTTCCCTTACACAGGCTTGGTCTCCCCTGAGGGCTTCTATACCGGCCAGCTGGACAGCCTGAAAGACACCTGAATCAATATTGCTCTTGATAGTTCCGAGCGCTTCTATGGCTTTCCTGTTCCCCACGGCAAAACCTATTCGCCAGCCGGTCATGTTATAGGTCTTGGAAAGTGAATGAAACTCGATTCCTACCTCCATGGCCCCGTCGGCTTCCAGGAAGCTGGGGGCCTGATAGCCGTCAAATGCCATCTCCGTGTAGGCGGCATCATGGCATATCAGGATCTCGTTTTCTCTTGCAAATTCAACAACTTTGTCGAAAAAGACCATGTCAGCTACCGCAGATGTGGGATTATTGGGATAATTGATAAACAGGATTCGCGCCTGCGAGGCCGTCTCATGGGGTATTGATTCAAGATCGGGCAAAAAGTTGTTTTCGCTCACAAGAGGCATAAAAAAAGATTTCCCTCCCGCAAAAAGGGTGGAGATATGGTACACGGGATAGGCCGGTGTGGGAACCAGTACTATCTCTCCCGGATTGACAAAGGCCAATGGGAAGTGTGCCAGACCCTCTTTACTCCCTATCAAAGACACGACTTCGGTCTCCGAATCCAGCTTCACATTAAATCTTTTTTTATACCATTGGGCCACAACATCTTTAAAGTCATTCATCCCGGAATAGGTGGGATATCTGTGGTTTGCCGGATCATCCACGGCCCTTTTGAGTGCTTTGATGATATGCTGAGGAGTGGGGAGATCCGGGTCACCTACACCCAGATCGATGATATCAACCCCCCGCGATAGGACCTCGGCCTTTTTTCGATCGATTTCCTTAAAAAGATACGGAGGTAGTTTCCGTAACCTGTCCGCATGTTCAAATAGACCCATAAAAATCTCTTCTCCAATTAGCACTGCAATTCCGGCGCATAAAAACACATGGCACAAGGCGCATGGCGCAGGGCGAAGGGCTAAGGGCTCAAGGTAATTGATCTGCAGACTTTGGTACAATGTTTTTCCCTGGGCCTTACGCCCTGAGCCTTTAGCCATATGCCGGATGCCTATTTCAAGCCCAGCACATCCTGCATGTCATACAACCCTGTGGGTTGCTGCACAACCCACAGGGCGGCCCTGATCGCTCCTCTGGCAAAATTATCCCTGTTGTGAGCTCGGTGTGTCAACTCCAGTCTCTCACCGATGCCGCCGAACATGACCGTGTGCTCACCGGTAATATCACCGGCCCGCCATGTCTGAATACCGATCTCGTCATCGGTCCTCTGGCCTATCATGCCCTTTCGTTCATATACTCCTACTTTTTCCAGGTCCCGGTCCACGGCCTCGGCTAATATCCCGGCAAGGCGCATGGCCGTTCCGCTCGGGGCGTCCTTTTTGAGCCTGTGATGGACTTCGAGTATTTCCATGTCATAATCATTGCCTAAAATCCGTGCCATGTCTCTTGCAATTTTGAACATGACATTGACGCCGACACTCATGTTCGGGGCTAAGACGCACTTTATTTTTTTAGCAAGTGCTTCTATCTCTTTGAGCATATCCCCTGTTATCCCGGTGGTGCCGATGACCATGGCAATCCCTTTCGGGACAGCCGACTGAATATTTTCAAGCGTGGCCCGGGGGGAGGTAAAGTCGATCAGGACCTCTCCTTTATCTATCACCTCTCCTAAGGAACCTGCAATCCTGATCCCTGATTCCCCGATACCTGCCACCTGGCCCGCATCCGCATTCACATCTGAATGGTCAGTCCGTTCAAAGGCGCCTCCCAGTTCTATTTCCGGGTTCT
>CAZIXY010000439.1:0-2285 GCA_964543315.1 uncultured Desulfobacteraceae bacterium
GGGATTCCGCGTTTATCACAGAGCTGTATGAACTGGGTAGCCTTGAGGGAGCTGGCAGAGAAAAGGACACCGTTGTTTCCGAGTATTCCCACCGGATAACCGTGGATATAGGCCCAACCGCAGACCAGGGTCGGTCCGTAAAGGGCCTTGAATTCGAGGAATTCGCTGCCGTCAACCATGCGTGCTATGACCTCACGAACATCGTAGGGCGTCGTCAGGTTCTTGGAAACGATGCCGTATATTTCCTCAGGTTCATAGAGAGGGGGCTTGGCTTCACGGCCACCTATATCCGTCTTAAGGGCAGGCGGGAGGTTCTTGACGATCTGGCGAATAATCTCAATGCAGTGGGCATCGTCTTCAGCGAAATAGTCGGAGACACCAGATTCCATGCAGTGCACATTCGCCCCTCCCAGTTCGTCGGCCGTCACCTCTTCACCTGTAGCGGCCAGCACGAGGGGCGGCCCTCCCAGAAAGATGGCCCCGGTTCCCCTGACGTGAACGACGTCGTCGCTCATAGCCGGTATGTAGGCGGCTCCGGCAGTACACAATCCCATCACGCCGCAGATCTGAGGAATTCCGATTTTTGAAAGAATTGCCTGGTTGTAAAATATGCGGCCCCCATCATCCGCATCAGGAAAGATTTCGGACTGAAGAGGTAAATAGGCACCACCGGAATCCACAAGATAGACAATGGGAAGTCGGTTTTCCATGGCAATGGTTTGGGTCCTGATTCCCTTTTTGACACCCATAGGATAGATGGTTCCGCCCTTGATCATGGAATCATTGGCATGCACAATCACTTCACGGCCTTCAACCACCCCAATACCGGTAATTATTCCTGCGCCGTGGATCTTTTTGTCATACATGTCCCTGGCGGCAAGAGGAGCGATTTCCAGGAAAGGGGTGTTCCTGTCGAAAAGGAGTTCCAGCCGTTTCCGGACCGGCAGCTTGTTTTGTTGGTCCAGGCGGGCACGGGCCTTTTCCGAGCGTTCGTTAATGGCTTTTTCCAGTTCCTTTCTGAGATCCGAAACCATTGTTTGCATGGCCTGGAAGTTCTCTTTATATTCTTCGCTGGAGGTATCTATTTTTGTTTCTATTATTTCCATATCATTACCCCTGATAGCTGAACGCTGAAAGCTTAAATTCGCAAAAGTTCGTCAGCGATTTTCATGCGGGATATTTCCGATGAGGTGCCGGCGATCTGAAGGTACTTGGCTTCGCGATATCCCTCTTCCGCAGGGTTTCCGGTGAGATATCCCTGCCCTCCAAGGATCTGCAGGGCATGGCTTGCCACCTTTTCGGCGGACTCCGTACAAAAAACCTTGGCGCAATGTGCAAGGACGGACGCCTCCCTGTCATCTGTCTCCTCCATCCAGGCGGCCCTGTATGCCAGTAGCTGGGCCGTCTGCAAAAGGGTCAGCATCTCGGCAAGTTTAAAACCCACCTCCTGGTATGCAATGATCGGCTTGCCGCCACTCTTATGGTTTTTGGCATAGTCCAAAGCGGTATCAAAAGAACGCTTTATCTGGCCTAAACTGGCCGCGGTCAGTGCCTGGTCCTCCCAGCTGCGGACTCTTTTTATCGGATCTTCTTCTTCGAAGGGTCCGATGATGAAGGCGGATGGAACATGACAGTTTTCAAGCGTGACGGAGGTTAGGGTGACGCCATTGTAACCAAGGGTAGCGAGTCTTTGACCTATGGACATGCCTTCGCTGTCTTTCTTTATAAGAAAAAAGGCATTTTTTTCTCCAACTCTTCCTGCAACCGCTATCCAATCCGCAATAGGTCCATTCACCACGTGATCCTTTGAGCCCGATACTCGAAAGCCGTCATCACTGGATACCCCTGTCGTATCCAGAGGGTCGTTCTCGATATTCATGCCTCCCTCCGAAAGGGCCAATGCTCCGATGAGCAGCCCTTTTTTCAGCGGCAGGAGGATTTTTTCCTGCTGATCAGGCGACCCATACAAAGCCAGCAGACGACCAAAAACCCGAGCGCTTACCTCCAGAGACAGAAAAAGCGAAGGAGAAACGGCGGCCAGATTTTCCTGGGTCGCGGTAAGGCTTACGGCATTTTTTCCATCCCCCAGGCCCAAAGCCATATACCCTGTCTCAGCAAGAGTTTTCGATTGATTCAAGGTCGCTTCGCGAATTTCAGTAAGACTTCCATTTTCCAGATTTTCTATGGCAGCCTTGGAATCCGGGCCAAACAATTCATTGATCTTCTCGCGAATTGCAATGTCCGTCTTGTCAAAATCGAAGTTCATTGTTCAGATTTCCTCTTTT
>CAZIXY010000440.1:0-261 GCA_964543315.1 uncultured Desulfobacteraceae bacterium
TTCTTTTGCCTGTCAATAATACGGCAACTCAGTTCTAATCCAACCTTTTGTCGTGGGTTGAACATCTCAAAATAATGCCTGTAACCCCAACGGTGCAGTCTGTTGGTTTCATCACCGTGAGGGATACTGTCTCCGGGAATAAACCGGGCGCGCATTTTGTTCCATCGATTTTCGGACTCTCTAACCCTTGCCAGATCTTCGACATCCGGCTTTTTGAAGAATCGACCCTTGTGCTTAGGCTTACAGGAAGGGCAATAGTAC
>CAZIXY010000440.1:271-2276 GCA_964543315.1 uncultured Desulfobacteraceae bacterium
TTGCAAATAGCCGGTGTTTAGGTGGGCCAGCGTCTCCCCTTGGGTAGGTCCTCAGCTTTCCACAGTGGGAGCAATTGCAGCGGTTTCGTCTTGCAGGACCGGATCTACCGAGCCTTGCGCCACAATGACAACAATCTCCAGGGTCTTTTTGGCTTTGGGTTTCTGTCAGTCCCCCACATTTTGCACATACAAAAACATTTTTTGGATGTCTCCGGTCCTGAGAGATCAGGTAGCCGGGAAAAAGATCGAATTCTTTTCCGCATTCGGCGCATGCCTGGACCTTGACCCATAGAAAATACTTCACATGGGCATCCGGTGATCCGCAATATTCACAGTGCGTACGATAAAGATGACCGATTTGCTTTTCAAGCAACGACCTTAATTCCTGAGCGGCTTTGGTATACGCATTTAAGTCTAGATGCTCCAGCTCTTGCTTGACGATCCAATATGACATCGGATTAATATCATATCCTATCACCTCACAGCCAACCCGGTTGGCCTCTAACAACGGCGTACCACCACCCATGAAAGGGTCAGCAACCCTTATTCCATTCAGGTCATTTGACTCATAGAAGGATTCACGCAATGGCTTATCGGTGAATTCGGATAACAACAATCCCCGAAAAAGGGTTCCTGGCCTCCGCGCAAACCACTTGTGCACCGCAATAATTGGCCGGTAATTTTGCTGAATCTGCTTCTCCCGAAGCGCCAGATTCGCGATGAAAGGTATGTCAAAATTACGTTCAATCATAACCTTGTAGTTTACCCCTGCTTCCTGTTGTCCATTCAAATCAGCCTGCTGCAGAAATCGTCACGATATACTTCCCTTCCCAGATCAGTTCCGTCTTCATCTGCGAAAAAGGATGCGGGTTATCCAGTCCCCAACGAATGTTGTTAGTCATGTAGTTTCTCCATATTCTGGGGCAAATATTAGATTTGAGGTTTATGCGATGCTCTCTAAAAGACTTCTCATTACATCAACAAAGCCTTCGGACTGTGTGATAAGCTCCTCAGCTTCTTCAGATGAAAATTCTACAAGTTCCTGATAGTCTCCACGCTGGCGCGATTTAAAAACCAGATCATAGAAGCGCCCCCATGAAGCATCGATTTTCCCTGTTTTTACCAAGGAGCAAGGAGCGATGAACGGCAGCGCGAACCCCGGTATGCTTGCTGAATTTTTCCCCTTCTCTCAGAAGAACCGCGCTTGCCGAGTAAAAGCATCCATAATATGCCCGGTTGATGGCAAAAACGAATCTTCCTGCCAGTTGTTCAGACCGCGCTGATTGCAATGCCTCATGGGCTTTTTCCATCCAGTATCTTATGACTTCTATCCTGGCTTCCTCGTTCTTCATGCAACGACTCCTTGATCTAATATCTCTTCGTGGATAGGCAGCACTGAAAATGTACCTTCATTCCATTCTGTGGCCGTGGTGATGAGGGTGCTAATGATGACATCATATCTTAGCTGTATTTCATAAAGGGCATTGTTGATGGCCTTCCGTTCATCCCATGAAACAGGTCGGGAGGTCAAAACAAGAAGGTCAATATCAGATTCCTCATCATCATCCCCTCGCGCTTTCGATCCAAAAAGAACTACTTTTTTTACAGGGAATCTCTCCCGCAACATCTTCGAGGCTTCAATAACTGCATGCTTTTCTCGATTGTCCAAGCTTAAATTATATATGGTACTCATGACATTACCTCTCAATAACTCTTATTCGGGATATATGGCTGTTACTTTTAAACTTCTTCATAGGCTTGACATGACCAGCTTGTTGTCGCCCCAGATAAGCCGGTTGCGGAAGTCGTCACGATGGGCCTTTGCCGGATCAAACAAATTACCCTGCACCATGGCCCGGGAGGCCGGTTCATCAATCGTCTCGATTTTCTGAATCGGCATGGCACACCCGGCAATGTTCACCGTCCACCGGTTGCCGTACTCATCGTACTTCCCCTCCTAGATCAGTTCCGTCTTCATCTGCGAAAACGGATGCGAGTTATCCAG
>CAZIXY010000441.1:0-2269 GCA_964543315.1 uncultured Desulfobacteraceae bacterium
ACCTGCCTCTGAATACGCCCATTTCAGATAGTGATTCACATCGCTACGCAACTAGGAAAATTAGAAGCCATTTCATAACCTAAATATTTATAGAATTTAAACTTGCGCCATTGAACGAGTTATGTAAACTTGGTCATCGAAAGGAGTTTTTATGATGGCCAAGGAACGGTGGAAATTAACAAACGAACAATGGAAAAAGATCGAAAAGTTTTTACCAAAGCCAAAACCGGGCAAGAAAGGAGGCAGACCCTGGGCTGATAATCGCAAAGTTTTCGAGGGCATTCTGTGGATCCTCCGAACAGGAGCACCTTGGGCAGATTTGCCAAAGAGATACCCAAGTCCCTCAACTTGCTGGCGAAGACTCAAGCTCTGGGAAGAGCAAGACATCTGGCTTGAAGCGTGGCGAGCTTTTCTCTCAGAACTTGATGAGAAAGGCCAGTTAGATTGGTCTGAAGCATTTGTAGACGGCAGTTTTGCTCCGGCAAAAAAAGGGGCAAATGCGTCGGTAAGACCAAGAGAGGCAAGGGCACGAAGTGGATGGTGGTGGTCGACGGCCAAGGTATTCCTCTTGGAAACCACTTGGACTCTGCGTCCCCGTCGGAGGTCAAGCTCCTCGAAAAAACGCTGAATAACATTGCTGTGCCACGTAAAGGTCGAGGTCGTCCGCGAAAAAAACCTAAGCGATTGATTGCTGATAAAGGATATGACAGCGACCCGTTGCGAAGGAAGCTCAAGGCCCGTGGTGTCGAATTGATTTGCCCTTACCGGAGCAATAACAAACAGCAAAAATACCATGATGGCCGAAAGCTGAGACGTTATAAACGCCGTTGGAAAGTTGAGCGAACTTTCTCTTGGTTCGGAAATAATCGCCGATTGGTAGTTCGCTGGGATCGTGATATTACTGTGTATAGTGCATTCTTTCATATTGCTTGTATGATTGTAGCCCTCAGGAGGTTATGAAATGGCTTCTAGTACTTTGTCATAGCTAATATTATGAAGATAAATTGATTGTTTTGCCGATATAACCAACAAAAGATACTATTTGTTGGAGGCAAAACAATGGGAATACGAAAATATATTGTAACATTGACAAGTGAAGAACGTGAGCGTTTGACTCGGCTTGTATCGAGTGGCAAGGACAAGGCTTATCGAATCAAGCACGCCAATATTCTGTTGGCTGCTGACGAAAACGGTCCAAACCTGACCAGTCAGGATATTGCCAAAGCTTTTTCCTGCCATCTGAACACAGTCTCGGGAATATGCCAACGATTTGTCGAGCAAGGCCTTGAAGCTGCTCTTGATCGTAAAAAACGGCAGATTCCACCCACACCGCGTAAGCTTGATGGACGTGGTGAAGCTAAATTAATCGCACTGGCTTGTCGCAAGCCGCCGGAAGGCGCCTCGCATTGGGCATTACGCCTGCTGGCTGACGAGTTGGTGGAACTCGGTGTAGTTGAAAGTATTTCCTATGAGACTGTACGTCGAGTTCTTAAAAAAACGAACTTAAACCGCACCTGCGGACGTGCTGGGTGATACCGCCAAAGCACAATGCAGAATTCGTGGCCTGTATGGAAGATGTCCTTGATATTTATGAAAGGCCTTACAATGCACGGTTTCCGGTGATTTGTATGGATGAACAGCCAGTACAGTTGATAGGTGAAACTCGGCTATCATTGCCAATTGAACCCGGCCAGCCGGAAAGATATGATTACGAATACCGGCGTAATGGTACAGCGGTAAATTTTATGTTTACCGAACCGTTGACATCCTGGCGTAAAGTTGATGTTCGGCCAACCAAAACTATGATTGACTGGGCAGAGGAGATTCGGATACTGCTGGATGTTGACTATGCGGATGCGGAGAAAGTTATATTGATTTGCGACAACCTAAACACACATAAAATCGCGTCCTTATATGTAGCTTTTGAACCTCAAGAAGCCAAACGAATGCGTGATCGCCTGGAAATGCATTATACACCGAAGCATGGCAGCTGGCTGAATATCGCGGAGATCGAATTGAGTTTACTTACTCGGCAGTGTTTGCATCGAAAGATACCGAACATTGAAATATTACAGCAGCAGGCTCAGGGGTGGTATGAGAAACGGAATGTGAAACAGAAATCAGTGGATTGGCAGTTTACCAGTGAGAATGCCAGAATTAAGCTTAAAAGATTATATCCACAATTTTAGAGGTGACAGAGTACTAGTTTAGTTTTTAATTTAACAAAGATGCCAGTTATTATTGATGGTCATAATCTGCTGCATTTTAT
>CAZIXY010000442.1:0-2259 GCA_964543315.1 uncultured Desulfobacteraceae bacterium
AAAGGATGGATCGGGCAGATCTATTCGGGACAGCTTTATGCTGAGCATATCACCCGTCGCTCCAAGAAGATAGGGGCCAAGACTTTTGTTGAGGAAGTGCTTCCCGTAGAGAGCGTACAGGAGTATTTCCGCCATTTCCGTATTCTCGAGCTGGACTTCACTTTTTACCGGCCCCTTTTGGACAAGGACGGAAAGGCCACACGGAATCTCCATGTGCTCAGGGCCTACACCCAATATCTCAACAAAAATGATCGCTTGATTCTTAAAGTACCGCAGACGGTCTTTGCTAAAAAAATATGGAAAAAGGGCACGTACGTTGACAATGAAAACTACCTGAGCCCTGAGGTCTTTACCCGACAGTTCTATGAACCCGCCTTAGGGATTTCGGCTGCCTGGCTTGACGGCCTTATTTTCGAGCAGGAATACCAGCGAAAGAAGGACCGCCCTTCTCCAAAGGAACTGGCAAACGAACTTGACAACTTCTTTTCTTCCGTACCAAAGGATACCCGCTACCACGTTGAGGTCAGGACGGAAGCGCTTCTGGCGAAACCGTTCTTCGATGTCCTTGCAAAGCACGGGGTCGGCCAGATACTCTCCCACTGGACCTGGTTCCCACGGCTTTCGCGTCAATTCGCAATGTCCGGCCGGACATTCATGAACCAGGGCAAAAAAAGCATCATCCGTCTGCTGACCCCTCGGGGAATGCGCTATGAGGACGCTTATACTAAGGCGCATCCTTTCAGCACCATGGTAGACGGCATGATGAATCCGCAAATGGTGGACGAAACAGTCGATATCATGAGGTCGGCAATCGAAGATAACGTTCAAATCAATGTGATCATCAACAACCGTTCGGGCGGTAACGCCCCGATCATTGCACAAAAGATCGCGAAACAATTTCTGGAAGGACCAACAAATTAATTCAAGAATTTGGGAGGGAGCCGGGAATGGCCCTGGATCTTGAGTGAATCGAGGACCATCAGGGTTGATGTGCCATGGGCCGCGAGGTTGCCTTTAGTTTCTTTAAGTCAGCCACCTCTTCCTTCTCTTGTAGTGTTTTACATCACGGTAACTTTTTTTCTGTCCTACTTCGGTGAGACCCAGATAGAATTCTTTCACATCCGCGTTTTCCTTGAGTTTATCTACCGTATCATCTAAAACAATCCTGCCGTTTTCCATGACATAACCATGATCGGCTATATTCAGGGCTAATCTGGCGTTTTGCTCCACCAGAAGAATACTGACACCCTCATCCTTGTTTATGCGTTGAATAATCTTAAAAATTTCAGAAACTAAAAGAGGAGAGAGCCCCATGGAAGGTTCGTCCAAAAGCATCAATTCAGGTATGGACATGAGGCCACGTCCGATAACCAACATCTGTTGTTCGCCTCCGCTGATATAGCCGGCAAGGGTATTTTTTCTATCTTTAAGCCTTGGAAAATAATTGTAGACCATGCCCATATCCTTTTTCATCTTTTTTCTACTCTTATTGGTATGGCCCCCCGCAATAAGGTTTTCATCAACAGTCAAATCCTCAAATACCCGCCTTCCCTCCATCACCTGGAAAATCCCCATTCGAACAATTTCCTCGGGGTGCTTTTTGTCAATCCGTTTTCCTTTAAACTGAATCTGTCCGTCTGTAACCTCTCCGTCTTCTGATTCCAACAATCCGGAAATTGCCTTCAGGGTTGTCGTCTTACCCGCCCCATTATTCCCAAGAACAGTGACAATCTGCCCATCTTCCACGTTGAGGGACATCCCCTTTATAACGAGGATAACGTTGTGATAGATGACTTCAATGTTATTGACAACTAACATCATTTCCATTCAAAACTCTCTTGCGCGTAAAGTGATCGGTTCCAGGTTTCCCGCTTAAAGAGCGGTTCAAAGTTTATAAGGTAGTAATCTATTACCCAATACCCCATAAGCGCTAAGGTATTTTGCAAACATTCACAGGTTACATTTATGCCGTACTGGGTTGTTTTGAAAGATGAACGTCCAACATCGAATGAAAAACAAACATCCAATACCGAGCATTCAATAGCTATTTCTGTTTCTTTTCAGCCCTTCGACTCCGCTCAGGGCCGTGAGCCTGTCGAACGGCCGTTTTGATACTCGTAACAAAAATCTTAATTAATTCTTCTGTTTCCTCTAAAATATCATCTAATAGTTCAGGTTTTTTAATTAGTGGTACACGCTGAATAAGTTTTAACCATCTCTGGGTCTCCCTGAGTTCCTTTAATGAGATACGAAGCTTAT
>CAZIXY010000443.1:0-2232 GCA_964543315.1 uncultured Desulfobacteraceae bacterium
ATGAAGGACATTGTCATGAATTCACCCATGACCTCTATAATCCTTATTACCGGCCTTCCAAAAAAGGAAGTGGATGATAAAGCGGAGGGCTATGGAATTCTTGGTCACGTGGACACTGACGTTCCATCGGACGACCTGGTGTCACTTCTGGAGAATTTTGAAACCATAACCTCGGTAAAATAGCAGTTGATCGGAAGATTCCTCTCCGCGAACGCAAACTCGTACCTTTCCCCCGTGGTTAGATCACGTTTACACTTCATCTTATCAACATCAACGACAAAACCATCAAAGTTCTTATAAAGGGCCGTCAACTCCTTAAGACATACGGCACGATCACTTTGGTTCTCCACGACCCCCTTAACAGTCACCCTTCTCTCTTTGTGTTCTGTGAAGACATCAACCCTAAAACACCTCTTCGGGTCACCTTGTTTTATATTCATGCCTTTTTTCCCGATATTTTAACCCCTGCATATTATATTTACCGGGGTTGTCATACACAGTCTTCACGCCTGTGGGCATTTCCTTAAGACATTTAGTTACCGTGGCCTTTATTATAGGAATTTTTTGCGCGAACAGGGCCTTTTCCTGTTCTTCACTTCACCATGGTGAGCCGTCTGACTCCCCTTATTTGCCTGAAATTCCCCCCCTGACTTAAACAGTTCAGGGCCAGTTCGTGATCCTTAACCCTTGTACCGGATATGGCATCCACACCGTAGTCAAACAGGACCGCAGACATGGGCGCCGTATCGCCAAGCACAATGACAAAGGCATCGGGACTGCAAAGATCCAGCAAGTGCTCGAAAGTGTGATTTGTTAGGGAAGTACCCGTGAGCGCCACCACATCTGCCCTGGGAATCCATCTGTCCGCCTCAACCTCGCCGAAGTCATGCCCCTTCGGGTTTTTCTCAATCACCCAGACTTCCCCTGCATGGTCACGGACCCTGGGGATAAACGGGAAATGGCCTACAATGGCTACCCTCTTTCCCTTCCCCTTTTCTATTATCATTTCAGCTGCGTTGAGTTCGGTGCACGAGGTTTCATCCACTTCAAGAAGGGAATTAATTGTGGCCATGCCGATAGCCGCTTCAAGTATGCTTTGAGAATGGGCCATCTTTGCCAGCTCCCGGGGGCCTTTATCCAGCAGAAAACCCGGTTCCTTTACCATGGGTGTTTCCTGTTTTAGGGCATCCCGCGGCAGCGTTGCCGCCAGGCCGCAGTATCTGGTCAAAACACCGGTGTGAAAGATCCCCTGGCGGATATCTCTCACAGATGCCTCAAAGTCTAATATCGACATCAAATCGTCTAAGATCCCCATTTCGCCTCCGGAACTGTTTTGACGACGTGTCCCCCTTCGCCTCTCATATAAATACAGGGTGTCCTGAACCAGCAAGCATTCAGCCGCCAATCCTGTTCATCGGGCGAGTGCATTTACGAGGGCCGGATTTTACAAAGCCATGATCTTTGGGTTTGTTCAGTATGGTATGTTCGACGAGGTTTAGCAGATCGGCATCTCCTCTGCCTCCCCTCAAAGGGGTCTTTATATCGGTCTCTTTATCAGAAAAGAGACAGCCTCTTAATTGACCGTCGGCCGTCAATCTCAGTCTATTGCAGTTTTCACAGAAATGATTGCTCAGAGCCCCTATAAAGCCGATCTCTCCTTTGGCCCCGTCAAGAGCATATCTTTCTGCCGGTCCGTCTAATGGATTGTGACCGATTGATTGAAGCGCCCCTATTGTCTCAATCCTTTTTAGGATCTCTTTGGTAGAGATGAAACTGTCGGCACTCCACATATTCTTATCTCCAACCGGCATCAGTTCAATAAAGCGGACATGGTAAGGCTTCTTTAGAGTTAGACGGGCAAAATCCAGTATTTCATCGTCGTTGACGCCTTTAATAGCAACCACATTTATTTTGATAGGATCGAATCCCACGCGCTCAGCCTCCTCGAGGCCCTGGGACACCCTATCGAAATAGTCCCGTCCGGTAATGCGAAAGAACCGCTCCGGTTTGAGAGAATCCAGGCTCACATTGATACGGCAGATACCGCAGTTTTTGATATCAGATGCAAATGTTTTTAGCAGCACACCATTGGTGGTCAGTGAGATTTCATCCAGTCCTTCTATTTTGCACAGCCTTCGGAGGAAACCTATAAATCCCTTTCTTACAAGGGGTTCACCCCCGGTAAGTCTTACCTTACGAATACCTTTTTGAGTGCAGAGCCCGACGAAATGA
>CAZIXY010000444.1:0-2225 GCA_964543315.1 uncultured Desulfobacteraceae bacterium
AGGTTGTAGTCCACCCAAAGTCCCCCCATCGTGTAATGGGAAGCCGGATAAATCATCATAGGTGTTTCATATGGGTTATCATCAATAATATTTTCGTACATATCAAAGAGATTCCCATATTTCTTGCGGACTGTATCAATGCCGTCTCTTTCAATGGCCTCCTTAAAATCAAGATAAACCGCATACCCGGTCGGCCCCACCCCTTTGCCAGCGTCACATGCCTCCTTGGCACTGCGTGACGAGATATCTCTGGGAGCCAGGTTGCCGAAGCTCGGATATTTTCTTTCAAGATAATAATCCCTTTCAGATTCCGGAATATCGTTCGCCCTTCGTTTATCTCCCGCTCTTTTGGGGACCCATACGCGGCCGTCGTTTCTAAGGCTCTCACTCATAAGTGTGAGTTTGGATTGATACTCCCCCGAATGGGGAATACAGGTTGGATGAATCTGCGTGTAACAAGGATTGGCAAAAAACGCACCTTTTTTGTAGGCCCTGAAGGCGGCCCCCACATTGCACGATGTGGCATTCGTCGAAAGATAGTAGACATTGCCGTAGCCGCCGGTGGCCAGAACCACTGCATCCGCATCATGGCTTTCAAATTCGCCTGTAATGAGATTTCTTACAACAATTCCCTTGGCTTTCCCATTGATGAGGACAAGTTCCACCATCTCCCGGCGGGGAAACATTTTCACTTTGCCTGCTGCGATCTGTCGAGACAAAGAGCTATAGGCGCCTAAAAGGAGCTGCTGCCCCGTCTGCCCCCTGCAGTAAAATGTCCTCGATACCTGAGCCCCTCCAAAAGAGCGGTTCGTCAGCAGGCCACCGTAATCCCTCGCAAAAGGCACACCCTGGGCAACGCACTGATCTATTATATTATCGCTTACCTGTGCAAGACGGTAGGTATTGGCCTCCCGTGATCTGAAATCCCCGCCCTTTATGGTGTCATAAAACAGACGCCATATGCTGTCACCGTCATTTGGATAATTCTTTGCTGCATTTATTCCACCCTGAGCCGCGATACTGTGGGCGCGACGCGGGCTATCCTGGATACAAAATGCCTTAATATTATATCCCAATTCAGCTAATGTTGCGGACGCAGAGCCCCCGGCTAAACCTGTACCAACAACAATGATAGTGTACTTTCTCTTGTTGGCGGGATTGACTAATTTCAGTTCAAAGCGGTGTCTGTCCCACTTTTCAGCAAGGGGCCCTCCCGGGACTTTTGAATCAAGCTGCATGAATTTTCTCCTTATGCAATAAACGAAATATAGATCGGGATAAAACCGAAGCCGATCCCGAAAATCAGGCTCAGTAGGATACCGATCTTCTGGATAAAAGGCATATATTTCGGATGGTTTGCACCAAGCGTCTGGAACAGGCTCCAGAAGCCGTGGCTGACATGGAAGGCAACAACAATCATTGCAAAAAGATATATGGCTATATATGCCGGGTTCGCCAATATTTTGGCCACAAGCAAATAAAGGGACTCGTCCGTATGTTCGGCAAAGTGAAAATTAACGAGGTGAATGATAACAAAAGCCAGGATGATATATCCGGTATAAGGCTGGGTCATAGACCCTATGGTGCGGCCGCCCGCATTTTTGTTTACCCTGTACCTGACCGGTCTTGCTTTGATGTTTTGATAAAATAAGATTGTCCCCATCACAACATGTATAAGAGCGAAAAGCAGAAGACCCAGTTCAGCAATTGTAATGAGCGGACCCAGCGCGTGGAGGTGTTTAACATAGGAGGTAAAAAGATCTCGACCGCTGTAGAGAGTTAGATTACCCACAAGATGTACGGATAAAAAACCTATGAAACCAAGGCCTGTAACAGCCATCAACAGCTTTTTCCCGATGGAACTCCAGAGTGTATTGATAATCCAGCTCATATTTGCCTCCGTTATACGGAATATGCCAGCACTTCGGAAGGGTAAACACCCGGTATGATTATAGCCAAAAAACAGCAAATTCGCTCTTCACGGACTTTTACTTAACAGAGAAGCAATCAGGTCACAACCCATTTTCGATAAAAAGTTAGCCCATTACATAAATAAACGGCCTAAATGAAAACACACAAAAAAAGCAAATTTGGATCTGCATTTCATTAACATCAGAATCGATAATTTTGCAACCATCCTGCAAAATTTCGGCCATCTACTTAGTCGACCCTGAAGAACAGGGATATGGGTCCTAGAATGCGATTCTTACTGGGATTTAACCGAT
>CAZIXY010000445.1:0-2186 GCA_964543315.1 uncultured Desulfobacteraceae bacterium
ATGCACGATGGTACTGCTTTGCTTGTCCCCGAAAAGTTCAATTACACAACCAACGAGAAAGGCGACATATTGATGTACCCGGAGGGAGACACCTCGGTGGCGGCCTGTGCAGTTATGCCCAAAACGGGGTACTTTTTCGATGCGATTGCCCGGCAGGAGCCGATCAACGAGGATGAGCTTGATCCGGCCGACAATTGTGAGGAATTTGCCGTATTTAGTGATAAGGATGTACAATACTACATTAACCAGGTTAACAGATTTTATGAGGATACCGACTATGGTATCTATATGACGATTCCAGGGGTGGCTTTCGGTGACATAGCTTGTGTTCCGGCGCCATGGATGAAGAACCCTAAAGGCATCCGTGGTGTCGAGGAATGGTACGTTTCGACAGCGATGCGCCGTGATTACGTCTATAAGGTTTTTGAAAAGCAGTGCGAAATAGGCCTTAAAAATATTGAGCTGCTCGCCAAAGCGGTTGGTAACAGGGTCCAGGTTGCTTTTGTGAGCGGAACGGACTTCGGTTTTCAACAGGGCTTATTTATCTCCCCAGCGGCCTATCGTGATTTGTATATGCCGTTCCAAAAGCTGATTAACGACAAAATTCACGAACTGACCGATTGGAAGATATTCATCCACTCGTGCGGTTCGGTTTATAAATTGATTCCTGATTTCATCGAAGCCGGGTTTGACATCCTAAATCCCGTCCAGTGCTCTGCCGCGGAAATGGAGCCTGAGCGTCTCAAAAAAGAGTTTGGTGACCAGCTTGTATTCTGGGGAGGCGGGGTGGATACCCAAAAGACTCTGCCTTTTGGAACCCCGGACCAAGTCTATCGTGAAGTTCGCGAGCGTATCGAGATATTCAGCGAGTCCAGCGGCTTTGTATTCAGCGGCATTCACAATATTCAAAGCAACGTCCCTACTGAAAACATATTGGCCATGTTTAAGGCAATCAAAGACAGTAGAGCATAGAGGAATTTGATTGTGCCCATTACTGCTTACGGGACTTGAATCAGACCAGAATACAGACGGAAGGGCAACTTGCCATCAAAACCGGCCCGAAATATAACATGATGTATATATGGACGATTTCCCTTGTCGCAGCGATGGGAGGTCTGCTGTTTGGCTATGACTGGGTTGTTGTCGGCGGTGCAAAGCCGTTTTATCAGCCATACTTTCATTTGGATACACCCGCCCTTCAGGGATGGGGGGTAAGTTCAGCCCTGATCGGTTGCCTGCTCGGAGCAGTGATATCAGGAACTCTGAGCGACAGATTCGGCAGGAAGCGACTTTTGATAATATCTGGTCTGCTGTTTACGGCTTCTGCGATTGCAACAGGTCTGGCCTGGAATTTCTTTTGTTATAACGCTGCCCGGATCATCGGTGGAGTGGGTATTGGTTTGGCGTCGAATCTATCTCCGATGTATATCGCGGAAATCTCTCCTGCTGAATTTCGAGGCAAATTTGTTTCTATTAATCAGCTTACAATCGTTATAGGTGTGCTTGCCGCCCAGTTGGTCAATTGGCTGATTTCCCTGTACGATCAGCAATTGCCTGATGGAGCTACGGCGGAAATGATCCTTGCCAGTTGGAACGGACAGTACGGCTGGCGTTGGATGTTTGGCGCCGAGACAGTGCCGGCATTTTCGTTTTTCCTTTTGATGTTCTTTGTTCCCCAAAGTCCTCGTTGGCTGGTCAAAAACGGCCAAAGCGACCGGGCCGAAAAAATCCTGAGCAACGTCGGCGGAGAAAAATACGCCAAAATAGAAGTGGATGATATTCAGGCAACTATATCCACCGAAGAGATTGCCAAAGTCAACTTCACCGACCTTTTGGAACCAAAGTTACTCAAGGTTATTTGTATCGGAATAACATTGGCGGTCTTTCAGCAATGGTGCGGCATTAACACGATTTTCTATTATGCTTCGGATATATTCCGTGCCGCAGGCTATGATGTAAAAGGAATTATGCTTAATATCGTTATCACCGGAATAGTCATGTTGTTTTTTACTTTCGTGGCCATAGGAACCGTCGATAAATTCGGACGAAAGGTACTGATGCTTATTGGGGCTGCCGGTCTTGCGATAACTTACGGCGTAATAGGATACACTTTTTATAAAGGTATGTCCGGTTTTACGGTTATTTTGCTTACAGTTACTGCTATAGCCTTCTATTCTTTCTCCCTT
>CAZIXY010000446.1:0-2183 GCA_964543315.1 uncultured Desulfobacteraceae bacterium
TATAGCATGTTCTGCCTATAAGATGATACTTCAGGACGTCGGCATTGATTTGGGGCTCTTGGGGATTGCGGTCGGCGAATATACGGACATCATGACCCGAATCCAGCAGGCCCGTAATTTGACTTACGACAAAGCTTTCCGACAGTTTCGGAAACTCGTAAACGATAAATGCTATTTTCACTGTTCTTTTCGACAACAATAAAGCATTATACTGGTTGATTCTTTGGAGGTAAACAGCAGGGAGCCCCTGACGACCAGGTACAGTACACAATTTGCCACTCTGCTTGCGAGGATTGTTGACTTCCGTAAAGGACCTTTGCTTTTTTGGCGAATAAATATTCGAACCCCCAACTTAAATAATTCTCTCTCCAGCCAACTGCCGATAGGTTTTTCTTCAATTATTCTAAACCCGACTTCGTTGAGCTCCTGGCTTAACATCTCGGGATCAAATCTTTGGAAATGGCCGGCGTGTTCGTCATCAAAGTCCCAATACTTATCGTGAACGGGAACCGTCAGAATTAAGTGTCCACCATTCTTCAGCACTCTGTGCATTTCGCTCAGAGCGGTTTTGTACTGTTCAACATGCTCCAGAACCTCCGAGCAGAAAACGACGTCGGCGAAATCGGCCTCGAGGGGCATGTCGGTTATATCGCCAAGCTTTGTGCTATAATCCTTTTGCTGCAAATCCTTGAGTGCCTCGGAGGCACAGTCAATACACAAGGTCTGTTTTGGTCTTGGGGTAACGGGGCTTATGCCACAACCTACGTCGACGAGAACGAGGCCTGCATCATTCTTTATGTTTTTTTGAAAACATCTTCGGATGGCCCTTTTTCTATTCCGGTAATTAAAATATGAATTTTTAATTCTGGTGTAGTTTTCATCAACATAAAATAAGTCAAAGTCTTCCACTGGAGACGGTCCTGACTAAACTCTCAATAATAGATTTCGTTGTCGCAACAGGTTAAACCTGCAACTTTCTACCGTTCAGATTAAATATTGCAAAATGCACTAAGCCGGTTCTCTGCAGGAAGCATTTCATGGCTGTCGCCAGAACTCCAAGACCGTAAACAAGGCTCCTTCTGAAATTTATTGAGGAGGCCTCCGGGTTATAGTTACACGGCGAGCTGACTTCACCAATGCGCAGGCCGAAGAACACAGCCTGAACAAGCATTTGATTATCAAAGACGAAGTCGTCTGAATTTTCCAGCAGTGGCAGCTTCAGCAGTGCCTCGCGGGTGAAGGCCCTGTAGCCGGTATGGTACTCGGAGAGCTTGGCATCAATTATTATGTTTTCGAGAAATGTAAGGAGCCTGTTGGATATATATTTATAAAGCGGCATGTTGTTTTTCAAGGCCCTTCCGCCTAAAATTCGTGAGCCTAAGACGACATCGAACAAGTCGCTGGCCAACAGTCCCGCCATTGCCGTTACCAATCTTGGGGGGTACTGATAGTCGGGATGAATCATGACAACAATATCAGCACCGGCTTTCAGTGCCGCCTCATAGCATGTTTTCTGATTGGCACCATAGCCTAAGTTTTCAATATGCACGAGGGTTTTAATCCCCAGGGATTTTGATAATTCAGCGGTCATGTCGCTGCTTGCATCGTCGGTCAGGATAATTTCATCGACTATATCATGCGGTATTTCGTCGTACGTCTTTCTAAGGGTCATTTCGGCGTTGTAGGCCGGCATTATAACAGCAATCTTTTTCCCATGTAACATCGCAATACCCAAGTAAGCTCGGCGCAAAAACTCATTAACGAATCTTGCCGTTACAACCTAACTTGTTCCTGAAAACAGGTTGGAGCAAAAGCACGAGGCCATTCCATGAATACACAATATAGTCAAAGAGAGCCATTCTTTCAAGCCCAAAATCAGCGTGAAACTGTAGGCGGTTTCAAACCAAAGCCGGTTAGAGACAATATGAGATAGTTGCAACTTTCAGGCAGGCTCGGTATTATGGAGTGGAGGCCGGTTTAGTGGTGTTGTAAAGTGTCTTTCAGATAAGAGATGTCAGATTACAGCGGGAGTTTGGCAGTGATTTAAACGTGTTTTGTTGGATGGTGCGGTCAATTGATAAAGTCGTACTTTCTCAATCCAGCCATTGGTAAGGGCGATAAGTATATCAGAGAAGGCCGATGTATGCAGAAGGTTGCTTCGTGGGTGGCGATCTGGCCACCGA
>CAZIXY010000447.1:0-2172 GCA_964543315.1 uncultured Desulfobacteraceae bacterium
CCACCCTCACCCTCCCGCTTTGCGGGATTGCCGGACTTTTTACGAGTCCGTCACTATTAAATCATGATGAAAGGTCGGATAAAAATTTCTCAAATTTTAAGATATAAAAACATTATTGCCCAATATGAATGGAGAAAGGATAGGGTTTTAAAATGGCCGAAGAAATTCGTTGGATAAAAACTCACTGCGCCCGGATGGACCATGGCGGATGTGCCTTGCTTGTGGGAGTACAGGATAACAAAATTGTCAAAGTCAAAGGGGACCCGGTTGGATATTTGAACCAGGGCTACATATGTCCAAAAGGCCTCGCATCCCCCGACCGTCTCACCCATCCAGACCGCCTCAAACATCCCCTCAAAAAAACAGGGAAACGGGGTGAGGGGAAATGGACAAGGATTTCCTGGCAGGAGGCTCTCGAGGAAACAGCAGAAAACCTTAACAGTATAAAAGAAAAATACGGCGCACGATCGGTTGCCTTTGGCCTTGGTATGCCCAAGGGCCTTGAGCACTTCGTCCTGATCCGTCTGGCCAATCTTTTCGGCTCCCCTAATGTTGTCACCTCTCAAGACGTATGCCATGCCCCCCGTGAGATAACCGGTCTCCACACCTGCGGCTTCTATCCCGTGGCTGACCTACATCACAAAAGCAAGCTCATTTTCTTGTGGGCGAGCAATATAACATCCACCAATGAAGAGGGTGAAATAAGCAGCATGCTCCTAAAGCAATTAAAAGAAGGGGCGGAACTGGTGGTCATTGACCCGAGAAAGATCGATTTGGTCAAAAAATCCAAGAAATGGCTTCAGTTAAGGCCCGGAACGGACCATGCACTTGCGCTGGGTTTGTTAAATATCATTATCGAGGAGTCTTTATACGACAAGAATTTTGTTGAAAAATGGACCTACGGTTTTGAAGATCTTAAAAATCATGTAAAAAAA
Organism: uncultured Desulfobacteraceae bacterium; assembly: GCA_964543315.1. Taxonomy (GTDB): domain Bacteria; phylum Desulfobacterota; class DSM-4660; order Desulfatiglandales; family Desulfatiglandaceae; genus JAFDHL01. The sequence goes on from CAZIXY010000447.1 coordinate 936, forward strand.
TTCACGCCTGAAAAGGTATCCGAGATAACATGGGTCCCTCCAGATATCATAAGGGAAACGGCGAAACTTTACGCACTATCAAAACCGGCCGTGATCCAATGGGGCAACCCGATCGAACACAACATCCGTACATTTCATACAATAAGGGCATTGATCTGTCTGATGGCCATATGTGGGAACCTAGACAAACCGGGCGGCAATGTTCAGGCGAAAGATCCGAAGATCATGGGCTTGGGCCCTTTTGTACGGGCCGATCTCTTCCCAAACAAATGGAAGGAGATGATCAGCACTTATCATAGAACGATACCCAGATTGATGACTGTCCCGCCGGCCTATTTTAGAAAGGCGATTCTTGAAGGGATCCCCTATGAGGTTAAGGGATTTTATGCTATGTGTGCAAACCCTATGATGTCCTATGCCGACAGCAGGCAAACCTATGAGGCCTTCATGAAACTTGATTTTATTGCTGTTGCCGATCTATTTATGACTCCCACCGCAGCAATGGCGGATATTGTACTACCCGTTGCAACCCAGTTCGAAATTAACGACATAGGCCACTTCGGCCTCGGTCACGGTTTTATTCTGGCCCGCCCTAAGGTGGTCGATCCTCCGGAAGAATGCTGGCCTGATATGAAGATACTCAACGAATTGGGAAAGCTGATCACATCTGCCGAATACTGGCATGAAGACTATAACGGGCTTCTGGAAGATGTCCTCAAGCCAAGCGGCCTGACATTCGAGCAGTTCGTTGAAAAAGGCTATCTCAAAGGATCTGAAAAATATATGAGTTACGAAGAAAAGGGCTTTAAAACACCTACCGGAAAGGTCGAGCTTAAATTGAGTACTGCCGAGAAATTTAAGCTTCCCCCATTGCCTGATTTTGACGGCCTTCCGGAAGAGGATAGCACGGAATATCCTCTCGTACTGACAAGCTCCAAAAGCCTCTATTTCCTTCATTCATCCTACAGATGGATAAAAAGACTGAGAGAAAAAAGACCGAATCCAAAGGCCGAAATTCATCCGGAGACCGCTTCAGAACACGGAATCAAGGAAGGCGACCCTGTTGTTATTGAAACCAGGTACGGCAAAATAACCCATATTGCCCATCTTACCGATATTGTTGATCCAAGAGTCATAAGCGCCTCACATGGGTGGTGGTTCCCTGAAGCCAAGGCTGAATCGCTTTTTAACTGGGAAAAATCGAACTTCAACATGCTCACCTCCACGGATAAACTGA
>CAZIXY010000448.1:0-2150 GCA_964543315.1 uncultured Desulfobacteraceae bacterium
TTGCTTTCCATCGCCTCTAGGACAACCTCTAACACTTGCGCGTACATTTCATCATTTGGGACGGAGAGGAAAATGTCGGCTATTTGGTTCCTAACCCTAAGCTCACGCTCTGATTGCCGCAGCGCGTCTTCTGTCCGTTTACGTTCAGAGATATCACGGGCTAAACCGATTCTGCCTATTGGCTCACCATCATCATCCAACAGTGATGTCACTTTTAATTCTACAGGCACAGTCTTCTCATCCTTATGTTTAAGCGCCACTTCATAAATGGGAATTGTTTCGCCTGAAAGTCCCCGCTTGAAGCGATCAAGCGTTGATTCTATGTGTTCGGGGGCAAGGACCTCAGTGAATGAGTGCCCTATAAAATCCTCGGCTGGGAAGCCGGTAATGTTTTCAAATTCAGGGTTAAGATAGGTAAGGTTTCCATTTGGAGCTATAATAAATACTAAATCGGTTATGGTTTCAACAAGGCTGCGATATTTCTCCTCGCTCGCCTTCAGTGCCGTCTCCACACGCTTTCGTTCATCCTCCTGTTCTATGTTATACAGTGCATAAGCTATGTCTTCCGTGACCTCTATGAATAATTCTTGCTCTTCTTTGTACGCGATGAGATCTCCAGCGATCGACACAGACAGGAGCCCATAAACCTTTTCCTCGTGTTCCAACCGAATAGTCATCGCCCATCTTCCCATGTCTTTTTCCGCTAATGGACAGTCAAGACAAGTGGATGACGGGTTTTCTGTTATCACAATGTCTGATTGCGAAAGAGCCGTACGCCCACAATCGGTCAATTCGCCTCGTGTAAGAAGTTCTAACATGGGCAAGAAATCATCACCTAAACCGGCTTCAGCCGTTTTAAGCAGGTTGCCGGACTCGTCAAGCAGGACGGCCCAGGCGTTGTAATAGCCACGAGTTTCAACCAGGTTGTTGCAGACCCCTTGCAGTAATTTGTCGCGATCTTTTTCTTTGGTGATAAGTTGATTGACATTCCGGATGGCGCGTAACACTAAATTGATATGCCCTATCTTTTCCTCCGCATGCTTACGTCGGGTCAACTCTTTTTCTAATTCCTCTGTTCTTTGGTCGACCATTCTTCTTAGGGATCTATTCCACAACACAATGCCAAAAATTACTAGGCTGCAAGCCCCAATGATTACAAGAATTGTAATCCAGAACTTTTTCTGCTTGAATAAAGATTTTTCCTCAAGATGAATCCATTTCCGCAAAATTTCTTCCTTCTTGCTCCGGGGGATTTGAGCCAATGTCTTCTTAACGATAACATTGAGTTCCGGCCAGTCCTTGCGCGAGGCAAAGGACAGCTTGGTATAATAGCCGGTCTCACCCGCCACACGAAGATTTGTTATCCCTTCCTTTTCAATATAGTAAAGGGCAACAGGAAGAGTTGCCACCAAGGCGTCCGATATGCCTAAGGCCACTTTCCTCAAACCTGTTTGGAGATCATGGACTAGATCGAGTTTGATGTCGGGGAAATCGGTTTCGAGGAACTCCTGCCAGACATAGGCCTTAACCACCGAAACTCTCATAGCCGAGAGATCCTCAAGTTTAATATCTCTCGTGACTTTTGTTTTTGTTATAATCACCCCCGGCAATACAATGTGAGGATGCGAATAGAGGAGATATTTGGATCGTTCCGGCGTTTGTGCCGCCGCCGGAAGTGCATCCACTTCCCTGGATTCGGCTTTTTCAAGAACTTCATCCCAGTTTTTGCATTTGATAACTTTGAAATTTATTCCGGTTTTCTTTTGTACAGCCTGCACGAACTCCGCCGCAATGCCCCGGTATTTGCCATTATTATCGAACCATTCAATAGGAGGAAAATAAGGATCGGGAGCTAAGCGAATTACCGGGTGTTTGGAAATCCAGTCCCTTTCATGAGCAGTAAGCTGAACCGGGGTTGTTTCCTTTTTGGTCTGTGCTTCTGGGGAATGATCAAACCATAAAAAAATGACGGAGAGAAGAAGAAAGAGGATGCCCCTCCGAAAATTTGAGCGAAGGGACCAAAACATTTCGCTTTTATGCCGCTCTTGAAAAAGTGTCATTGCTGTCACCCTTTTAACCTGCTAATTAATCGACTCTGAAGAACAGGGATATGGGTCCTAGAATGCGATTCTTACTGGGATTTAACCGAT
>CAZIXY010000449.1:0-2140 GCA_964543315.1 uncultured Desulfobacteraceae bacterium
ACCAGTCACGGCAGACGGTCTCGCCGTTCAAATGAGCTTTTTAATTTTGCCTTGCTCTCTTGAAAATGAATTTTGATATGATTTCCTTCATGATCTCCTGGGTGCCCCCGCCGATGGAGAGGATCCGGTTGTCCCTGTAAAGTCTTTCCACCAGGTATTCCCGCATGTAGCCGAATCCGCCGTGTATCTGGACGGCATCGTATGTGACCTTGTCGCTGACCTCGCAGGAGAAGTTTTTGGCCATTGAAATTTCCTTGATCTGATTTATCCCCGCGTCTATTTTGGCTGCCACGCGATAGACGAACTCTTTGCTGGCCTCCACGAGAGTCGCCATGTCAACAAGCTTGTGACGGGTTACCTGGAAACCTGAAATGGGCCGACCAAAGGCCTCTCTTTCGCGGGAATATCTCAATGATTCCTCAAGGGCCATCTGGGCGGTCATGTTTGCCATGACGGAAAGTTGCAGCCTCTCGTTCTGGAAGTTCTGCATGATGCCGTAAAAACCCTGGCCTTCCTGCCCCAGAAGATTTTCAACGGGCACCTTGCATTCATCAAAGAATATCTGGGCCGTGTCCGACGCCCACCATCCCATTTTCCTGAATTTTTCAGAAACCGAATAACCGGGAGTATCCGCCTCGATGACTAAGAAGCTGAGGCCTTTATGTCCTTCTCCGCCTGTTCTCACGGCGCAGGTCAATTGATCCGCCCTGGCACCGCTTGTGATAAACATTTTGCTCCCGTTAACAACGTAATGCCCATCCTTTCGAACGGCCCTGGTACGTATATTGGCCACATCCGAACCCGCGTTCGGTTCCGTTACAGCGAGCGCGGAGATTTTATCGCCTTTCAGGACAGGCGGTACAAGGCGTGATTTCTGCTCTTCGGTACCTAAAGACAGGATCGGAGGAATGCTGATATCCAGTGAGCCGAGGCCTGCCACCACTCCTGCCGAACCGCATCTCATTAATTCCTCTATGGCGGCTATCTTGACGAAGATATCTCCACCGGAGCCACCATAGGCCTCGGGATAACCAATGCCGAGAATGCCCGCTTCCCCTGCCTTAAGATAGAGCTCTTTGGGGAATCCTCCCTGCTCTTCCCATTCGTCAACAGAGGGTTTGATCTCACGCTCAACAAATTTTCGTACGGTCTGGCGGACCATGCTGTGGGTCTCGCCAAAGTATTCCTGAAAATCGCTCATTATACTCTCGCTCGTTCCCCCCGGTCACTCAGGCCCGCAGAGATCACAGAGAAGAATTTAAAAACTCTGAGTTCTTCGCGGGCTCTGTGAGAGTTAAAAAAGCCTTTTTTTACAAAGGAAAAAGTTGTTCTATCCGCTGGGCCAGCATGATGTCCCCGCTGGCCTTGAGCTGGCCGTTCATGAACGCCTGTATGCCGTTTATCTCTTTGTTCACCATTCCAAGCCATGTTTCTCCGGACATGGTCAAGGTCACGGACGGCGATTCATGAGTGCCTTCCTGCACCTGACAGGCCCCATCCTTGATAATGACACTCCAGTTTCCGCCGTCGTCACCGGTGATCTCTAACTGGAAGACCGCATCCAGTCCCTGGGCCGCACTGGGATTGAAAACCTCGGGCATCTTTGTAAAAATTTCTTTGACGTCTGTTAAAGCCATTTTATTTCCTCCTTATATTGTTGATAAATTTTACGAGGACATTGAGCTTTTTGCACTCAATAAATCCCGATCATAAAACTCGAATGCCGAAACGTGAAATCAGAGACAAATTCGAAATACGAATTCTCAAAATTCAAAAACAAAAGAAAATCAAAGTATCAATAAATGGAAAGGTCGGTTACTCCTTATGATCATTCTAATTTAGGAAATTAGAATTTTGAAATTATCTTTTAGGGGGTGGTATGACCACCGCTTCACCCTCCGCAATGGTTTCGTCACGCTGGTTTTTCCAGGTGAGTGCTAATTTTACCCATCGCTTTTTTTCAATTTTTTCCGTTACCATCGCACTGGCGGTAATGGTATCGCCAAAAAAGGTCGGGCCCTTGAACCGGCAATTGATTTCCACGGCTACAGTGCCGAGACCTGGAAGCTTTGTTCCCAGGACAGGGGCAATCAGGCTCTGGGGAAGGGCTCCATGTGCGATCCTGGTTTTAAACGGTGTT
>CAZIXY010000450.1:0-2133 GCA_964543315.1 uncultured Desulfobacteraceae bacterium
TGTATCGGGTGCAGATTCTGCATGGCCGCGTGCCCTTTTGGGGCCAGGAGCTTTAATTGGGGAGACCCACGCCGCGTTTCAGAAGAAGAGGATCTAAAGAAACTAAACCCGGATTTTCCTACCAATCGGGATTATCCTACAAGGTCAAAGGGAGTGGTCGAAAAATGCACCTTTTGTGCAGAGAGACTTGCCAAAGGCCAGATTCCTGCTTGTGTGGAGGCAGCCAATAAGGTAAAGAAAAATGCCTTGACATTCGGGGATCTTGATGATCCCGAGTCTGAAGTGAGGGCGGTTCTACGTAAGAATTATACAATCAGACGCAAACCGGAATTAGGCACGGAACCAAACGTATTCTATATTGTATGAGGTGGTTATGCTTGAAACGGCGTTAAAGGGAAGACAGATATACTGGGGATGGCTCATCTTCCTGCTGGCACTTATCGGGGCAGGACTCGGATGTTATATTTACCAGTTCCAAGAAGGTTTGAGAATCACAGGTATGGGAAGGGATGTGTCCTGGGGTTTTTATATTGCACAGCTCACCTACCTGGTTGGTGTGGCAGCCTCCGGCGTCATGGTCGTTTTGCCATACTATATACATGATTATAAGGCCTTTGGAAAAATCACGGTGCTCGGCGAATTTTTGGCCATTGCGGCAATTGTCATGTGCGGGTTGTTCGTATTTGTTGATCTCGGAAATCCTGTTCGTGTTATGAATATCATTATGTACCCAAGTCCAAAGTCTATTCTCTTCTGGGACATGATTGTCCTGAACACATATCTGCTGCTGAATTTATTTGTCGGCTGGAATGCCCTCAGTGCGGAACGAAAAGGTGTTAAATACGGTAAGATTGTGAAAACGTTGGCTTACATATCAATCCCCTGGGCCTTTAGTATCCACACCGTCACGGCATTTTTGTACGCCGGTCTGCCCGGCAGGCACTACTGGTTGACCGCCATTATGGCCGCACGTTTTCTTTCATCGGCATTCTGCTCGGGTCCCGCCCTGCTTATTTTGTTATGTCTTATTGTGAGAAGGGTAACCAGTTTTGACCCGGGAAAGGAACAGATCAGGACTTTGAGCGGAATTGTCGCATATGCCATGATACTCAATGTGTTCTTTTTTCTGCTTGAACTTTTTACCGCTTTTTACAGCCAAATACCGGGGCATATGCATACATTTGAGTTTCTTTTTGCGGGACTGGAGGGGCATGGAAGGCTTGTGCCGTGGATGTGGACTGCTACGGGATTTGCCATTGTTTCACTTATACTCTTGATTGTTCCTGCGACCCGGAGAAATGAAGAAACACTGGCTGTGGCCTGCGTATCCGTCATTATTGCAACGTGGATCGATAAAGGCCTGGGTTTGATTATAGGCGGTTTCACCCCGAACCCCTTTGACAGGGTAACAGAATACTGGCCCACCGCACCTGAGGTGATGATTACTATCGGTGTCTACGCATTGGGGTTTTTTATTCTGACGATTTTTTACAAGATTGCCGTTTCAGTGAAAGAAGAGGTCGCTGCGTAGGGCATTTTGAATTGCCGAGCAAAATCATAGGGGCTTGTTCCTGGCGGGATTAGCCCCTTTTTAAAGCCACCATCGCGTTTCTTCCGCCCGAACGCGCCAGGTTTTTTAAGGGTAATTATAGACATAAAAGTGCTTGACAGTACAGTCCTACTCTGCTAAAAATCGCGCTTACTAACGGCTGACGTGATTTGGTTTAAAACACAAGATGACGAAAATGGCTTTATTTTGAAGGACTTTGTTTACATATTTTATTTCTAATATAGAGGAGGATTTGACATATGGGTTATGAAGTCGTTGTTGACAAGGACAAGTGTGAAGGGTGTGAAGAATGCGTAGAGGTTTGCCCTGTGGATGTCTATGAGATGGTGGACGGAAAATCTGATCCCGTGAATGCAGAGGAATGTCTCGGATGTGAAAGTTGTATCGAGGTCTGTGAAGCAGAAGCCATTACGGTTACCGAAGTCTAATTGTTACAGTTGAGTTTGAGAAACAACGCCGCCAAAGCAAAATAATTTAAGCGGCGTTTTTTTTGCTAAAACAAAGTATAGCTGATGTTATTGCCCTTAAGGGCCCTAAAAAAAGCCGCTTAGAATAAAGCGGCT
>CAZIXY010000451.1:0-2123 GCA_964543315.1 uncultured Desulfobacteraceae bacterium
GCATTCTTATCTTGAGAACATTGTCCGGGAAAAATATGGAACAGACGACCTTGCAGAAGCTGCCGGTATCTACATGCAGCGACATATTTTGCCCTACCTTGAGCCTTATGACCCCCAAAAATACTGCCCCTACCCCACTCTTGTCGCCGAGCAGATGGAGCGGAATCCGATTTACAAGATTTACGAAGAACAGGGCAAATTAAAAAGACGCTTCTGCGGCATCGATTACCCACCGAACCAAAGCCAAAACGACTGACTTACCGTAAAAGACATTCCCGGCGAACAGATTGCTTACAAACCGGCATAAACAACTACCGGTGTAGCCAACACCAAAATCTGTGTTGCTTATCCTGCGTAGCCTTGTGCGAAGTAGGAATCCGCTGTTAAGAACCCTTTCTGTGTCCCTGTGCTCTCGGTGGTTTTACTATTGACAAAATCCCTTCTGCAGGCTTATGCTATGGCTAACTAATGAAAGGCCATAACGACATGAAACGAATACTGATAACCTCCGCACTGATATTTTTTACGGCATATTCCTGCGCCTGTGCCGCTACTTGCAAGCCTGATAAATCTTCATGCCCCCCTCACACAATACGCAATACGCACGACGCATCACGATCCGACCCCAATAAGGTTGACAATATACTCTCTCGCCTCAACCAAAGCGCCGCCCGACTCAAAACCTACCAGGCCAAAATCCGGTACCTTTTCATCCAGGACCCAGAGTTCCTTGATTCCCAGACATTAAGGAAAGGTGAGCTTTTCTACAAAAAGGACGCCTCCGGCTCGAAACTTCGAGTTACTTTCAACACCCTCAAGCAGGACGACGGCGACGAGGAAAATCACATCGAACACTATATTTTCGACGGCGTCTGGCTGGTAAAAATAGATTTTCAGCTTGAAAAAGCAGATTTTTTTCAGCAGGCCCCCGAGGAACAACCCATCGACGTCTTCGAATTCATAAGCCATCGATTCCCTCTCCTCGGCTTCACGAACACGGCCGGTCTCCGCAAAGATTTCGATATAACCCTCATTCCATCAAAAGAAGCTAAGTCCGGCAATTTCAAGGGCTTAAGGCTCACCCCCACCAGGGATTCCACCTACAAAAATGACTACTCAGGCATTAGTTTTTGGCTCGATACCGCTACTTTTCTCCCCGCCAAAATAGCCGCAGAATCCACAGAAGGCGACATTTACGACATTCAACTACTGGAATCCAAGGTCAATAAAAAAATAAAAAATGCCGTTTTTAAGCTTGAAACCCCGAAACATTTCAGCCAGAATATAGCACCTTTGAACAGGAAGTAGAATTTGGAAGAGGCCAAGAATGGCGACAGGACTGGTTATCTATTATTCAAGAAGCGGCAACACAAAGCAGATGGCCGAGACAATAGCCGAGGCCATGACGGCCGCCGGCCTTGCCACAAAGTGCACAAGCGTAATTGATACCAAAGTAGATGCTCTGCTCGCATCCGACGTCATCGTCGTCGGCTCACCAACCTATTACGGACGCATGGCGGCACCTGTTGCACAGTTATTTGACGATTCGGTCGCCAAGCACGGCAAGCTCGACGGCAAAATTGGCGCCGCTTTCACCAGTTCCGCCAATATCGGCGGTGGTAACGAAACCACTGTCGTAGGCATTATCAATATGATGCTTATTCACGGAATGATAGTCCAGGGAGACCCCCAGGGCGACCATTATGGCCCTGTCTCAATCGGAAAACCCGATGACAGGGTCATCAGCCAGTGCAAAAGAAAGGGCCAGAGAATCGCTGAACTGGCAAAAAAATTGTTTGGGACGTAGATATTATGGAGGCATACTTTAATGCAGGAATATGAAAACTTAAAAACACTGATTGCCGAGACCGAAGCCGATATCAACAAGGCCGAAGGAGGCAATAAGGCGGCAGGGACCAGGGTCCGCAAGCAAATGCAGGCAATCAAGCAGGCCGCTCAGTCTGTCAGAAGCCGCATTCTTGAGATTCGATCTACAGAGTAGATTGCCCAAACCGACCGACTGTTGTGTTGAATACATCAGGCCTGCGAACTGGTGCAAGTTGCGCTTGCGCCAAGTCTGTTGGTTTGTTTATACCAGTCGATTCCTATATCGAGGTATCTGA
>CAZIXY010000452.1:0-2087 GCA_964543315.1 uncultured Desulfobacteraceae bacterium
TTTAATAACTGTCCGCGGTTTTTTTGAGCGCTGATCCTCACAACCTAACTTTTTATTTCCGACCCGATGGAAAAACCATATAAGGAATGGTGATTATCGGCATGTCATTGTTATTGGTGGATACAACAAGTTTATCGTTCAGCTGCCGTCTATTACCCTTTCCCTTCCAGATCAATACCAGGACATAGCTTCTTCCTTTCTCTACCGGTATTATTTTCCAGAGAATATCCTCATTGTTGGTCTCCACGGTTCTTATCTCAAATTCATTTCCCTCTATTGTGTGGAGGTGGATCGTGCGGGAGACCTGTCCTTCAGCAACCCGGGGATTTGGGTTGAAACCGATCCGTTCCGGAAAGTAACGTATGGGGCCCTCTATCTTTCCGAATATACGTATGGTCTCCATATATCCATCCAAAAGATCCGTTTTGATCTCTACGGCCCCTATAAACCTCCCTATCGGGATATCAGGTAAAGCCGTTACTTTCACAATATAAGTCATCATCCCACCAGGCTCTTTCTTATCAGTCTTGAAATCGGCCTGAAGGTACTTGCTTGATGACTTAACGCCGGTAATCTTAAATGGCTTCCCCGCAGTAGAGGCAACTTTGAATTCCTGAGACCAGGCATCACCCCTTTTTATGTTTATAAATATCCGATTTTTTGGCGAGATCTGGAGCAAAGTTTTTACTGCAAATTTGACTTGAAGTCTTAATTCGGGCCGTTCGGGATCATTGGATATAATCCGAACATCCTTTTTTGTTTTTCCTTTCAACTGATCCGTCCTTACCTCCAGCACAACTTTTCCCTCACCTCCGGGAGGAATAACCCGGTCAAACCGGGCTACCGAACAACCTCAACCCGGTTTGGCATCCTTGATTATCAAGTTTGCCTTGCCCTGGTTCTTAATGACAAACGCATGGGATACCTTTTCTCCTCTTATAACGTCCCCATAGTTATGAAGGAGTGAATCCACGACTATTTTTGGTTTTGGCTGTGCCAAAACTTTTACCGTGTCATTTAGCCCTATGATCATACAAAAAACAAGAGATGCTATGATCAAACGGGATCTCATTCTGAACACAATCAATCCTCCTCTGACGGAAAGGTTTTTCAAATCAAGTTAAGAAAGAACTGCATGATTAATATCTAAAAGGCCGAGGCATTTCACAGCTACTTGGCAAATATCAAAGTCAGCATATTTTTTCCAGCCTCCCGGCGATACTTGACCTCATCCACCATTTCCCTGATAAAAAACACACCGAGCCCTCCAATCTCACGGTCGTCCACATCCGCTGTTATGTCAGGATTGGACAAAGAAAGAGGATTAAAAGGAGTCCCCGTATCTGAAACCTCTATCACCAGTCTTTCGCCTCCGTCCAGCCCGCATCTCACCTCCACATCTCCCAGCTCTTCCGCATAAGCATAATTAAAGATATTGACCAGTGCTTCTTCCGTGGCAAGTTCTATCTCTTTAACCCTTTTCGCAGTGAAGCCCTTTTCTTTGGCGTAACAAGATACGAATTCAAGCAGTTTTGCCAGATTATCAATAGAGGCTTGTGCTTTTATTTTTGACATAGGCAACACCTGATATTCGTCTTTTCACAAAACTTCCAGCATCTCAGATGTCCAATTCTTCCGGCCTCACTTTAATAACTGCGGAAATTCAGCCTACACAATACTCACTTTGCAAATCTCTTCATATTATGTCTGCGAAAGGGCTTCCTCTACTGAATCGTAAATCGGAATAATCGAACTGAATCCTGAAATTTCAAATACCTCTTTGACAACCTCTTTCAATTCGGCGAGAAAGATCCATCCGTCCTTTGTTTTCAATTTCTTTGCTGTTGCCAGAATACTTCGCAGACCGGCACTGCTTATATAGTCAAGATCGCAAAAATCAATGACAAATTTACTCTCTCCATTATCGATCCATTCCTCCAGCCTTTTTTCGAACTCCGGCGCAGAAACAGCATCCATTCTGCCTTTAATAGATACTATCACCGCACTTTTTTGCTTGCCACTATCTATTATTTCCATGCATCCTCCTCTTTGCCCTTAATTAGTATCCATCCAAAAACAACAAATTT
>CAZIXY010000453.1:0-2064 GCA_964543315.1 uncultured Desulfobacteraceae bacterium
AAATGTAATGTTTCTGCATGGACATATGGCCTTTCGAAGAGTCCCACTCCCTGCCAGAAAGACGGCAGGCAAGCCCACCACACCTACGGCGGGCAAGCCCGCCCAACGAAAGGCGGGTAAACTTCGCGTGGCACACCCTGACGGGACGCTGAATGGAAAGGCGCCGCCTTTAGGCGGGAAGCTTCTACGCTTCGACGCGGGCAGGTTATCATCATTTCATTTTTGTTGGTTTTTTAAATTGACACTGTTTGATGCATCGCATAAATTGACACCTTGTTGGTGGGTTATCAGCTTGATATCACAATCAAGTTTTCACATAAGCCACGTCAGAAATTATCAGGAAAGAGTCAACAATGAAGGTAAAATTTTGGGGAACTAGAGGGTCCATTCCTGTCCCGGGAAGGGACACAACGATTTACGGGGGAAATACCACCTGTCTGGAGATTACCCTTGTAGGGGGCAGGAAAGTCATAATCGATGCAGGAACAGGCTTAAGGCCCTTGGGGGAGAAGTTGTTTGGTGAAGAAAAAGGGGTAGATGTCTATCTCCTTATGACACACATCCACTGGGACCATTTGCTCGGGTTCCCTTTTTTTGCACCTATTTACGAGCCCACAAGCAAGATATATATTGACGGTTTTCCCACCTGTATGAAGGGACTGAGGGCAACTTTTGATAACAAATTCGGCGACGGTTTTTTCCCCATTAAATTTAATGATCTCAGGGCTGAAATCCAGTATCTGGATAGGCTGAACAAAGGCACTCTCGAAATAGACGGCGTTGTTATTGACAGCATTCCTCTTCAACATCCCCAAGGTGGATATGGCTTCCGTTTTCATGAGGGGAAAAAGACTCTTGTATTTATTACCGACAATGAACTGACGGAAGAAGCATGGTCGAGCAGGCATCCTGCCGATTATGTCGATTTCTGCGAAGATGCGGACGTCTTGATACACGATGCCCAGTATACTCCCGAGGAAAGGCTAAAACGCAGTGGCTGGGGGCATTCAGACTATGCAGCAGCTCTGGATCTCGCCCTGAATGCGCACGTAAAGCGATTAGTCCTTTTTCACCATGATCCTACCAGAAAAGATCCGGAGGTGGTGGCATTTCAGAAGGAATGCGAAAAACTTGCCAGGGAAAGAAATGCCGATATAGTGATTGATGCCGCTATGGAAGCAAGTGAATTTAAGCTTTAATTTCAGATTCAAAGTTTTGCCGGCGGTATGTCAATTCCGATCCGCCATGCCGACCCTGGCTTCCGGAAAGCCGGGAAGGAAAAGTGATTATCTCCCTTGACACGGTGTGCCCGGAAAATGCAAAGATATTGATATTATGAGCGGTATTTTTAAAATAGTGACGCCCGATTCAGATACGCAGGGTAAAAAAAACATAAGCGTAGGCATTGATCTCAGAATCGGTTACAAAAAGATCCCTTGCCTTATCACCAAAGCCTGCGAATCATATGAGGTACTGTCTGACGAAGTTATGGCAATACGGCATGATTTGGAACGAATTGTCAAAGAGGCGAAGGGTTTTTTCGAAAAAGAGGCATTAGGAGAGGTCCCAGAAGTTACGCCTGAAATGCCGGTAGAAGAAATTTGGTCGGTCTTCTCACAGATTGAATCAGAAGATCAAATAACGCAGCTTTTTAATGGTCTGGATGAAACAAAGAGAAAAGAGGTAGCGGAATACATACTGACCCATTGTAATGTTTTTTCCGGAACAGGTGCGTTCTTTTCTCGTTCCTATAATAGCTCGTCGGGATTTATAGAGTAAAGGCAGGGGGGTATTTCTTGTTTTCTTGGTGGAGCTGAGGGGGATCGAACCCCTGACCTCATGACTGCCAGTCATGCGCTCTCCCATCTGAGCTACAGCCCCACGAAAATTACATTAGCAGAGGGATAATGCCCGTGTCAATATGATATTGACACTTGTCTTTGCTTTTAATTATAATTTTTGAACTAAATGCCGGAGTGGTGAAATTGGTAGACGCGCTGGACTCAAAATCCAGTGGACCTTGCGTCCGTGTCGGTTCGATTCCGACCTCCGGCACCAATAAAA
>CAZIXY010000454.1:0-2036 GCA_964543315.1 uncultured Desulfobacteraceae bacterium
GGCTCTCGACAGGCAGCCTGACTACGTGAGTAGTCACGATAAGTTTTAATAAACGCGGTTCAGTCCAACAGTGTTTTATCCATCATCCCCTTATCCCCGTACCGCATTCATTCCCACCATAATTGGCGGGTATCCTAAGGGTTTTTCACAAAAGGAGGACAAATGAGAAAGACCTTAGCTTTAATAATAGTTCTGATTATTTTTTGGGCTATTTCTCCCTGCAATGCAGAACAAATAGAAGATGGGTATTTCAAAACAACATTACCTGACAGTTCTATCTATGAAGGTTATTTCAAGGGAGGCCTGTTTAACGGTCATGGTATATTGGTCTGGAGGGATGGTAGTAGATATGCCGGTGATTTCAAAGACGGACTCAAAAACGGTAAGGGAGTCTTTTCCGGTCACAACGGAACCAGTTATAAAGGTGATTTCAAGGACGGATTGTATCACGGAAAAGGCATTTTTATTTCGCGGACAGGAACCACCTACGAAGGAGAATTCAAAAACGGCCTATACCACGGAAAAGGAGTCTTTATTTCTCATTCGGGAACAAGATACGAGGGTGAATTCAAAGAAGGTTTATACCATGGAGATGGCGTTTTCATTTCCCACTCGGGCACCAGGTACGAGGGCCAGTTTAAAGACGGACTACCTCATGGAAACGGGATTCTAATTTCCAGTTCAGGAAATATATATGAAGGCAAGTTCGAGAAAGGGAAAAAAGCAACGAAGTCAGCAAAGTCCCCAATCCCATAATGTCAATATTTCACGGACGTCCCCCAAACTTACTTGATCAGTTCCCCGATTTCCAGAACTTCTTCGGGGTCTTTCTCGATGATTGTGTTGCCGAGTTCTATTTTGTAGTCTTTCAAGCGGCTCTGTTCCTCCTCACTCGCCAAACCCCCTCTGCATTTTCTGCTCACCTCTAAGAAATCTTCCGGCAACAGGTTATCCTTCAGCCACATAACTATTTTTTTCTTTTCATAGTGCACCTCGAAGTAAAATCTTCCATATGCCGAAAGCAGTCCTTTACTGATGGTCGGATCAAAGATCGCCCGCTGCCGGGTGATAGCCCGCGTTACATACTCAAATCCATCCACAAGGCCAGGTGGATTGTGCCCAAGCACAAGCCTGATTTTATCTCGCCGGGGCACCTCCCCATCCAGGAGTTCGCGGAAGGCAAGCTCCAATACTTTAAAAGCCAGAGCAACGCCACCCAAAAAATCCTGGTCATGATATTTTTTCATCTCTTCGTAAGTTACTGTGACTACACCCATGTCGTCCATCACTTTCAGCGTCTTGTTCATATCAGCCTCCATATCGGTTTTCATTTAAAGATTTAGTGAATAATTTCTTCCCAGCGAGGCACAACGGTTTTCACGGGCGGTTCCGTCTCCCAGACTGGCATAATTTTAACGTTTACCCCAAACACATCCAGGATATTTGCTTCGGTCATGACTGTTTCGGTTGGGCCGCAGACGGCGTGTGCCCCTTTCCTCAGCATCAAAATGTTGTCTGAAAAAAGAAGGGCGTGATTAGGACAATGTGTGGTCATAATAATGGACATACCTCGTTCTCTGGCAAGCCTGTACAAGGCACGCATGACATTCACCTGGTTTTTGATATCCAGGTGGGATGTGGGCTCATCAAGGATGAGCACTTTTGCCTGGGAGGCCAGGGCCCTGGCGATATTTACCATCTGCGTTTCGCCCCCGCTCAGGTTGTTGTAGATTCTGGGCGCGAGGTCTTCGATGCCCACGGCTTGCATGGCCTCTTGAGCAATGGTTTTGTCTTTTTCCTTTGGCGTGCTGAAAATATTGAGATGAGCCGCCCGCCCCATCAGCACCATTTCAAAGGCAGTAAACGGAAAGGTCGCTTCATCATTTTGAGGTACATATCCGATGGAAGTACCAATCTTCCTGCGGTTAAACTTGGAGATGCTCTGGCCTTCCAATCGAATATCGCCGGTTTGCAAAGATAATATCCCGTTTAAGCATTTGAGTAGCGTGCTTTTACCGGAGCCGTTGGGACCGACG
>CAZIXY010000455.1:0-2029 GCA_964543315.1 uncultured Desulfobacteraceae bacterium
GGTCGCTTGAAAACATTGGTGCAATTCTTTTAGCATGGCATCCCGGCGTCGAAGGTGGAAACGGTATCACAGATGTGCTGTTCGGCGATTACAACCCGGCAGGCAAGATAACAGTCACATTCCCGCGCAACGTCGGCCAGATACCCATCTACTACAACATGAAAAATACAGGCAGGCCCGAAGTCGAAGATGACAGGTTTACCTCAAAGTATATCGATTCACCATCTACGCCACTGCTCCCGTTCGGATACGGCCTTAGTTACACGACATTCGAATACAGCAATCTCAGGATTGAAAATTCCAAAGTTTCGATCCCCGGCGTGGTAAAAGTTTCCGCCGATATTACCAACACCGGCCCTGTAGCGGGCCGGGAAGTCGTTCAGCTTTATACACGGGATATCACCGGCTCAGTCACACGTCCGGTCAAAGAACTCAAGGGTTTCAAAAGAATTTATCTAAAATCCGGAGAAACGAAGACTGTTAGTTTTAACCTTCATACATCTGAACTGAAATTTTATGATATCAATATGGAATACAACGTAGAAGCCGGCAGCTTCGATGTCTGGATTGGACCAAATTCCGCTGAAGGCCTTGAAGGTACTTTTGAATTACTCTAAAAATGGAATCTTTTTTCATCGGAGCAGCCGGACAGACAGTGGTTTGATAGCGGTGTACTAAGTCTCTTGTTTTTCAATGACTTACACTGCCCAGGACTGGAGTCGAACCAGCACGGGGTATTAACCCCACCAGGCCCTCAACCTGGCGCGTCTGCCTATTCCGCCACCTGGGCGCCAACCAGCCGCTAATTGTACAGTTATCCAGCCTTTCTGCAAACGATTTTTATAAAGACGCCGCTCCAAAAAGTTAGTGCCGTCTCACGCACTAAGAACACCCCGTGACGCGTGCTTCGTCTTGTCCGTCGTAGCTTTTCAGCCGTGTCAGAGCATCGTCACGACGGGAGCAACGGCGTATCTGCGGTAAATCCTTTTACATAATACACTACTGGGGTAAACGGAGGTCACAGAGAGCACAGAGGTAAAAAGGTCATAGCCACTGATTTCACTGATTACACTGTTTCTTTTTTGTCTGCTTGGTGTACTTGGCGGGAGCTTTCTTTGGTGCGAGCACCTTTACAATTTTCTATTTTCTATTTACTATCGCAGTTGAAGATTTTGGCCGGTGTATGTTGGCCTATTTTGAGCAGACAAAAAATGAGCCGCTTGTTGCTGTTGTTGCCAGATCCACCGTCATTATAACTATGGCGGGACTAAAGGCCTCGGCGAGGCAGGAGCGGTTCAAGGGGAAATTGTACCGAACACCTTTAATTTTCCCGGGTTGTTTTTCGCGACAATATCGCAGGGTGGATATTTAGGAAATACTGAAAAGGAAAATATCTTTCTTGCATTATCGATAATATTTTGCTATAGAATGTCTGTGTAGTGTTTTTTTACGGAGCGTTGAAATAAAGTGGTTTGCAGATTCGGTTTTAGGTTGAGAAATGGCGAAAAAAAGAAAGATTTTGGCAAAACCATGGACAGCGGAAGAGATTGCTCTGCTGAAAGAATTGTACCCTACGAGTCCAATCGATGAGCTTGCTCAAAGGCTTGGTAGAAGTGCGGCCTCGGTGAAACATCGAGCATATTCCCTTGGAGTCAAAAGAAAAAGCTGGCGCGATAGGCTGTGGACAGCCGATGAGCTTAAGATGCTGAGGGAGTTGTATCCGAACTGCAAAAGCACTCGCGAGATTGCCAAGAAAATCGGACGGCCTTGGGGGTCGGTCAGACAAATAGCATCAAACCTGGGGATTTCCAACAAAAAACGATCCATGAATTACGAATTGTAATTCAAGGCGAGCTTTTTTGCCGGATTGATCTTGACAAGCATTCAGCAAGGATTATAATCATCGTTGTAGAGGGAGATGACGTACTGATGACGCCGGGCGACAGCGTGAGTAGTTTTTCGTCTTTTTGTCATATACATATCTGGTCGTTGTGATTGTTCGGTCTTTAGAGGGCTGCACAGGCAGTCT
>CAZIXY010000456.1:0-2021 GCA_964543315.1 uncultured Desulfobacteraceae bacterium
TCCTTTTGCTGATTTGCTTAATCGCCATGTCGCCGGCCCGGTGGCCGAAATTGTCGTTTATCGGTTTGAGGTTGTCGATGTCCGCCATAATGATAGAGATTTGCCCACCGTAACGCTGCGACCTGCGCAGCTCTGTTTCCAGAATCTCGTAGAACGTTCGGTGGTTAAGCATGCCCGTTAAACCGTCCGTCTTGGCCTGCCGCTGCGTCTTTTCGAACAGACTTATATTGCCGATAGATGCGCCGATCAGTTGACGGAAAAGCTCCATCGCACCGATATCCTCCGACGTGAAGCTGCCGCCGTCATTCTTATCCGTCAGGTTCAGCACGCCCACCACTCGACCGAGGCAGATTAGAGGGGCAATGATACAACTCTTAGTCTGGTAGTTTCGGGAAAATGTTCGCTGTGTTGGGCTGATATGGGGTTTTTTATACGATTCTATGTCGTCAACCAGCATCAGTTCCTTTGTCCTGACAGCCGCAACCATCGGTGATGGCGGGTTCTGGTTAAGTGAGACTATGTTGTTGATAAGAAAAGGATGATTATTCTTCTCAAGATGTAAAATGTCGCTTGCTTCGTCGAGGATGTACAGCGATGCAAGTCTTGCTTTCAGCAGTTTCGGAATCTCGTTGACGCAGATATCCGCAATCCTCTTTATGTCGAGACAGTTCAACTGCTGGACCAATGGGGTTATGACCTCCAGCCGGTACATATTATCGGAATTACAAGCCGGTGCCTGTTCGTTATTTGGGCTGTCCTTTTCCATTCTGCTCGTTTAACTCTTTGTTTGGCAAAGGGTTGTTAACAGTATGACAATCTGCGCCAGCCCTTATATCGGTTTTTTCCGTGTGCCGATTAAGGACGATTTTCCCATAAAGAGCTACCGGCAAGGAGCCATAACGGACAGTTTGCTCACGGCAAAAGCCTCGGAAACAAAAAAAAATAAATTTTTTGAAAAAAAATGAAAAAAAGGTTGACGAGAACATGAATATATTTTACATTTTATAAAATGTAAAATATATTCCAGCCGACCCTGATGGGCCGGTAGGACAGGTTCGAGGTGCCGAGCGGGCTATTGTGGGTGTCTCTATTGCTCGGCTGCAGGACAAGGAGGACGTGGATTTGGTGTTCGGTGCTAAGGTGTGAGTGTCGGCGAAATGGAAAACAGACCCAAGTTTACAATACCAACAAAGCTGTATCGAATTGGTGAGGTTGTGCGCTTCACGCCGTTTTCAAGGCAGACCATTCATAACTACACAGCGATGGGTCTGATTCATGAGGCCGACTGGACCGATGGAGGCCATCGGCTCTATGACGAATCCGTCTTCCAAAGGCTCGCAAAAATTATGGAGCTTAGAAAGAACAAAACGTTGGCTGAAATCAAACGGATATTAAGAAACTCAAACTGACCGATGGTCAGTTTGAGTAAGAAAATAATCAACGACCGGAGGCGATACCTCGCCTGCGGTTTTGACAAGAGATAAAGTGAGATTGCTTCGTTAAGTTAGATTATAAATTTGAGTTCGGCTTGCATCGCAGAGGGTCAAGGATGGCGCTCAATAGAAACTTAGAAATCAACGCTTCACTCGCGGCTGTGGCAACAAAGCGCGCATCAAAATCCTGTCCATTCAAACCATTTTTCGGCATACCGTACCCGGTCCGGGCCGATGCTCAAAACCGAATCAAGATTGAAAGCAGGCGTCCAAGCCCATGAATCTGTCGTCAACAATAACTGATAACATTGCGGAACTCTTAGCCAAGATAATTGAGTTCACCGAGCGTCGGCATCAAATTCTGATGCATAACATAGAAGCCGTTGAAACGCCCGGCTTTGTGCCCGGGGACCTGGATGTGGCCGAGTTCGCCGACTTGATTACTGAAGCCGTTTCAGAACATGTTAGAAGCAGACGGCTCTTGCTGCGCGACAGTGAGAACGTCAAGTTCGGCCCCGGCGGTAGTTTCGAAACTATACCCATAGTCGATGACTATGCCAAATGGCTCTTTGAAAATGATACAGAAAA
>CAZIXY010000457.1:0-2021 GCA_964543315.1 uncultured Desulfobacteraceae bacterium
GTTTCAGACCCATTTCATAGGCTTGTTTAAGTATCAGCTTGCTTTCCGTTCCATATGCAGTAAAGAAGACCACATCAGGGTTTTTTGCAAACACCCTTTGCAATTCCGCCCGGTAATCAGATTTCTTCTCGTCGTAGCGGACCGCTTCCACCCATTTCTTTCCAGCCCTCTCAACGGTCTTCTTGGTCCAGATCTCAATGCCGATACCAAAGGGGTTGTTGACCGTAATGGAGGCGAATGTTTGGGCCCCGCTCTCAAGGGCAAATTGAGCCAGCTTTGTCCCCATAACTTCGTCCAGACCTATGACATTGAAAAAATACGGGCCAATGTCTCTCAATTTCGGCGATGTGGAAGCCTCGGCGATCTGGATGACCTTTTTTGAATTGGTCCATTGACCAGTAGGCAAACTCACCCCACTTGAATATGCCCCCAAAATCAAGTGGACCTTGTTTATTTCCACCAGTTTGTGCACGGCCGCCATGCCGCCCTTGGCACTTGATTCCGTATCTTCCCACAGGATTTTTAAGGGACGGCCGTAAATTCCTCCAGCCGCGTTAATCTCATCCAGGGCCAGTTGTTCCCCTCTTTTCATGTCTTGCCCCTGAATTGCATTGGTTCCAGTCAAGGGGCCTATTGAACCAATAACCACCGGTTCCACCGCCTTGGACAAAGACGGCATACCCATAATGAGCATAACCACCAGAAAGGCTACTCCTGCTACGGAAAAAGCGAGTCTTTTCATTTCCTGCCTCCTTTCGCCAAAAGTGTTTACTGAATAAGTCTCCCTCTGTTGAAGGATCTCTACCATTCACCTCCTTTCTTTTTTAACCTCCCAAATAGGCTTCTTTAATTTTTGGATTGGATAAAATGCGCTCGGCCTTATCCTCAAATTCGTTTTTGCCCATCACCAGCACATATCCCCTGTCAGAGATACTTAGGGATTGATAGGCATCTTGCTCGATAATAATGATAGATTTTTCCAGCCTGTCATGCATGTCGGCAATGGTCAAGAATACTTCTTCAGATGCCTTTGGAGAAAGGCCGGCCGAGGGTTCGTCCAGCAAAAGCAGTTCAGGGTCTGTCATCAAGGCCCTGGCCATTCCTAGCATCTGTCTCTGCCCACCACTGAGGGTTCCGGCCTTTGCATTTAGCTTCTGTTTGAGTATGGGAAATAGCTCGAAGGCCTTTTCCATCCTTTCCTTTATGGTATTTTTGTTCTGGGTGAACCCGCCCATTTGTAGATTTTCCAATACGCTCAAGGAAGGAAAAACATTTCCGAGTTGGGGTACATATCCGAAACCCTTTTTGACCTTTTCATATGGCTTCAAGTAGGTGACGTCTTCCCCTTTCCAAATAACCTTTCCCCCAAATATTGAGATATAGCCCATAATGGCCTTTAAAAGCGTGGATTTTCCGGCGCCATTAGGTCCAATAATGGTGACAACCTCCTTGCGCTCCAGATGAATGGAGACGCCGTGGAGTATCTGGGACTTGCGGTATCCCGCGACGATATCTTTAGCTTCCAGTATCTTCATGAAACAACTGCTTCTTTGAACTCCCCGAAAGATATGCTTCCAGGACCTTTTCGTTGTTTTGTATTTCTCTTGGAGTACCCTCAGCTATTTTAATGCCGGAGTCGAGCACTATTACCTTATCACATATCCGGCTGATCACCCTCATATTATGTTCAACCAGCAGAATGGTCTTGCCTCTTTCGTCCCTCAGCCTTTTTATGGCCACCATAAGATCATTGATCAGTGTGGGATTGACGCCCGCTGTTGGTTCATCCAATAAGATCAAATATGGATCAAATAATAATATTCTTGCAAGAGAGAGAAGTTTTCTTTGGCCTCCTGAAAGATTGCCTGCGTACTCATTTCTCAGGTCATACAATTGCACAAGCTTCAATATGCTGACAATCTTTTTCAGATGCTCCTCTGTCTCCTGCTTTATCCTCGAGGATCTGAAAAACACATTGAAAATGCTTTCCCCTGTTTGAGCCTTAGGGGCGAGCAAAAGGT
>CAZIXY010000458.1:0-2004 GCA_964543315.1 uncultured Desulfobacteraceae bacterium
GTGCACTCCAGAATCCCTTTGGGATCTCTATGTTCAGCAAAATGCAGTCTCTTCCCTAATCACGCTTCTGAAGTTAACTGGGCAGAAAGATCGCGAGAGAGAATATGAAGCCAAATTGGAACAGATTAAGGATCTAACTCGGACACTTCTCGATAAACAACGGATCGAAGCTGAAAGAAGTCGGTCTGAGGCCGAATCGGCCCTTATAATGATGCGACAACATTGATGCTTTCTTAGTTCGGTCTTCAATCGAAAGATGAGATTGATGCCAAAACCTTTATGAATATTGCTCCGCTCTGCCAACGGAAACACAATACATTTAATCGCGCTTCCGTTTGAAGTCCCCCTGTGAAAGGCTCCTATCCCATACGACCCACAATAGGGATAAGATCTGCTCCTTGGAAAGGCGGTTCGATCAACTTTCCCAAATGAACTTCGTAGACTTGGTGGACCCGCGCGCCACCATTTTTTTCCGAGCATTTTGACCTCGGTTTTGATCGCTTCTGCAAACCACAAAGATAGTGTCTTGATATCTTGGGGCGGGAGCAACGGTACCACCCCACACCGGCCATGGGAAGATGGGTAGCCTAGACGCTTACGTTACTTCTGCTTATTTCCTGTGTACTTCATTTGAAGAAATGAGATCCATATTGCGCCGAAAAGGCCAGCATTCCACTACCAAAGAGGTGTCTGAGTACCCCCCTTTTGTCTCGAACAATAATACTTTTCATTACTAGTTACAGCCCATCGGGGAGCCATTATAGGGCTTTTGTAACAGAATAACTCACCGATAAAAAGGAGCTATTAACAGGGAATTCCTTCTGGAAGGTAGGTTGATGGAATTCTTTATGAGTGGGTTGACATTTTAATTTTATTTATGTTAATTGTAACATATATTAATTTTAACATAAAAGCCACGACCATCACGGCAACCAGGCAATGCTGCTGGAGGGAAAAATAGGTGAGGACATTTGATCAGCTTCTGGCTTCCTCGGCCAAGGCACATGGTCACTTATGCCCCGGCCAGGCAGTGGGCGTGAGGATGGCTATGCTGGGCTGCCGTCTCATAGGCCTAGATGAACCGACACGCCGCGACCAAATTAAGAAGCTTATTGTCTATGTTGAAATGGACCGGTGTGCGGCTGATGCTGTCGCCCATGTAACCGGCGTAAAACTGGGCCGCCGATCCTTAAAGTTTGTGGATTACGGTATCATGGCAGCCACTTTCCTTAACCTGGAAACTGGCAAAGCCTATCGGGTCATATCTACCGAAGAAAGTAGGAGACTTGCAAGCGTTTATGCCCCGGATATAGAGGGAAAATACCAGCAGCAGCTTGAAGCCTATAAACGAATGCCAGATAGGGTACTTTTCAGGGTTCAAAAAGTCGAGATTCCTATTAGTGAGTTTGATCTCCCTGGACCAACCCGCCGCAAGGTGACCTGCATGCGCTGCGGCCAGGTAGTTCGAGACCATCGTGAAATATCCATCAATGGCGAAATTCTTTGTAGACCTTGCGCTTATGGGGCCTATTTCAAAAATGCCAAGGAAGTTGCCTGGACCGATATGGAATGGGTGCCCAAAAAAGCGAATAGCCCCAAGGTAATCGGCATGAATCAGATCGGCAGGCAAATAAAGAATTTGGCCTCCTAATAAACGTTATTGTGGAGTGAGTGAGTTCCTATTTTGCTGCCCCACTCTACAAAAGCCAGGGCGCATAAGCGTAACACTCCCGTCCCGCCTTTATTTCATTAAGCTTGGAAGAAAAAGGGAAATTTGTGGAAAAATGGCCAGGGCTATGACCTCGAGGGCGTCTGCTACCAGGTGCGGAAAGACCCCCCGGAAGATTTTTCCTATGGGAACTCCCGAAATTCCCCGGATAATAAAGACATTGAGACCAACTGGGGGTGTAATCAGACCCATTTCTGTCACACGAACCACAAGAATTCCAAACCATATGGGATTAAAGTTCAGCCTGAGTATCAATGGATACCAGATTGGAATCG
>CAZIXY010000459.1:0-1995 GCA_964543315.1 uncultured Desulfobacteraceae bacterium
GCGGCCTTTATGTTTCCTCGCCCTTAGGGCAGAAATACAGGGAGGGTCTGGTCAGGGATGGAGATCGCCAGACTTACATCAGCAAAGGGTTGGGCCTCTTTTTCGTTCCAATCCGGCTCAATTGCCCGCCGGATGTCAGCATGCTGACATTAAGTCGACCATAGGGAGAAAGTCTGCTTGGTTGTTCGGTACAATATAGATGAAGCTCTGATCCTTGAGGGCGGCGTTACAGGTAAAATATGGGAAAAACCCGTTCGCCACTGAATTCTTAAATGAATAATTCAGCTTACATCGTCTCAATCGAGGGAGTTCGCGACAAAAAGTTGTTTTTTTCATCTTTAGTGAATTTCTACGCCCCCTTCGATGTCATTTTGACAATCTGGGGAAAAATTCCAAAAAGTATTTTGCACAGACTTTCAAACCACAAAGTGACTGGTTTTGGTTTACGCCGTTTATTGTTCCGTGAATCCAGTTTTAATCTGAATGACCAAAGCCTCAGTGATATATCGGATTGTCTCTGTGGCGATGAGCTGCCCTTTGAAATTTCCTGGGGTATTCGTAAAGGAAATACATCTCTCGCCCATGCGTGGGATTGGGATGATATCAGTATCGACGGTTCAGAATTGATTCAGGATGAAATCCTGTTTGGCTGGATTAAGGCTCTTAAAACCAAGGGTATTATCGAATCCTTTAAAAAGATTGATAATGCTGAAATTTAATTTAAAGGACTGAAAATCATTTGAGATCAAACTTCACTCACGAAGTTAAATTAGTGGAAGGGTGCATAAGCCGGGATAAAAAGGCCTGGGATTTTTTTGTGGAGAAATACCACCGTCTCATCTCCCACTCCATTGTTCAAACCCTGAGGAGATATTCCTTTCCCCTGGAGAATCAAATCGTCGAAGAGCTTTTTCATACAGTGTTTCTCTCCCTTCTTGAAGATGACTGTAAAAAGCTCAGGCAATTCAGGTGGAAGTGCAAACTCGCCAGTTGGCTGCACATAATAGCGGCACGTGTCACAATCGACTATTTAAGGAAGCAGTCAAAGGATATCACAATAGATGGTGAAGCAAGTGATGAAATGCCTTTAAGGGATAAGCTGGTCAATGGAAACCCGTTGCCCGACGAAGTTGTTGAGCACAAACAGGAAAAGGTGATCTTTGACCAGATCAAAAAGAGTCTCACAAAAAGGGAACAGCTCTTTCTTGAACTTTACTACAGCCGCGAGTTGTCCCCTTCAGAAATCTCGAGGATATTGAATACAACGGAAAACAATGTATATCAACTCAAAAGCCTTGTAAGGAAAAAGATGAAAAAGATCGTGGAGCAACTCCTGTAAGAATTTCAAGGCAAGGACGTCTATAAGGATAGGCTCATTATGAACGAAATGAGGGATCATCTGGACTCGATCATCAGACAGGTTTGGGGAAGAATGAAAAAAGAGGGTCCCAAACCAGGGGAATGTCCGGATGAGGAAACAATGGCTGCTTACATGAATGGGGGCTTGACCGGGGAAGAAAGAAAGAGGATTGAAGAGCATTTGATCATTTGTGAGGAATGTACCGATCAACTCATATCTTTCGCCGAGGCAAAGGATTCGTTTCCATCTACCGGGGAGACCCACACTACGGAAAAGATGCTGAAAAGCGCCAAGTCACTGATAGAAGCAGAAAAAAATGCGCCTATATGGGATAGCATCTTCAACTGGTTAACCACATTCAGGCTAAGATCCTTCGCGGTAATGGCATCTATAGGAGTAGTTATCATGGCCTATGGCCTGTTCAGGTTGTTTGTACCATCTCCGGATATACCGCCCCCGGTCGGATTGAGCCTGTTTGCACGGATTCATCACCAGGATCTGGCAAGAGGCGCTCCAGAGGAATACAGGGAGATCGAGATACAAGACGGGGGAGTGCTTCACTCCGGAGACCTGATCAAGATCAACTTTAAACTTCAGGAAGAGGCCTACGTCTATATGTTGTTTCTTGATAGTTC
>CAZIXY010000460.1:0-1992 GCA_964543315.1 uncultured Desulfobacteraceae bacterium
GTAGCCGTGTTCGGAAATTCTTACATTTCCTCTTGCTATCAATTTTCTTATGTTAATCCAGATAGTTTGCATATAAGCGCCATAGCTTATTATGGGATTTTTATCAAAATGGACTGCCGTAATCTACGCAGAGAACGCAGAAGTGAGCTGCGGCCCTAATAAGTGTCGAGTCTGCACGGGCTTTAACGAAAAACCGCGATCTTCATGCCGTCAGCTCCACTGTTTGGTTGGGCACAAACTTAACGGTTAGCTTGATAACGCTGTGTAATACTTGAGGTTCTCCGCTCCAAAGCAATTTGTCTTGACAGATAGATCTTGGCTAAACTCTGGTAAGGGACATCTTTCTTGTTTGCAAGAATTTTGAGCTCTGCTAACATATACTCAGGCAAACGGATTGAGATTGACTTAAGTGATGGCTTTAATTTAGGAAATGAAGCCCTTTTGATTTCGCCAGCGTCAAAATAATCGAGAGGGGAATGAGTAGCCCAAAATTCCCGTTCCTCATCTTCATTTTTAAACTTTGGAATTTTTCTATGAATTTTTTTCATAAAATTTTCTCTCTTTTCGTTTCATTGTCCTTGCAGATATGACTCTTACCAGGCTATCTCGCTTCGTAAAGATCACAGTAAGCAGCTTTCCTGCATCCGTTTTACCAAAGGCAGCCCACCGCTTCTCTGTATTTGAGTGTTTCGGATCGTCTAAAATGATCAGTGGTTCGTTAAAAAAAACCTGTTCGCATTCCCAGTTTTCCACCTTATGCTTATGTAGGTTTTTGTTGATATTACCTTCATCCCATTGAAAACCGGTAAACTGATCAAGTTCAAATTTCATAATAAATAATGTATATTGCAGAAATATACATGTCAAGGGGAATTTTGAAAATTTTCGCGAATTTGAATCAGAATTTTATGATGCTCAACGCGGAGTTGGGCAGACATCTATACATCGTCAGACAAATACAGTCCAATATGGAATTCTGATAGCTCGGGGATACCGAGGTTTACCCCCTTTTTCTGACCAGACCATTTGATCGGGTCGGCCGTTTTAAACCCAAGAATCTTGTCGACCTCGTCTTGTTTCTTTTTATTACTATGAACTTCTTTGGTATAAGTAACCGTCCATTTCGTGCGAAGAGACTCGTCTGCAACGAACTGATTGAATAGCATTATAGCTTCATCTAACTCGATGGCGGTATCGCCGGTCCACTTGTCAACATCTATGAGAACAGTTGCTTTCCCCTTCGACAGTTGAAGCTTATGCTCATCCCAATCGATTTCCAAAATCACCTCAGCACGACAAAGGTTTTTGTTATCAAATCTATAGAGATTGACCATTTGTATCCACTGCTTTTTAACGCCCAACTCAATTTGCTCCAGAGTTGATGGAGAAATATCAGTTGTTCGGCGTAGAGCAATACGTATCTGAGTACTCAGGAGATCGATCCTGGCGAAAGTCTTTGTGGATGTATAACTAAACGTTCTCGCCATTCTTCTAACCTTTAAAGATGGTTAATCAGCTGTCCTGATGCAAAAAGTGCCTTTCCTTTTTCAGTTAATAGATCAAGGCTGATTTGCAAAGATGTTTGGGGCTCCCTTCCCCTATGTATGTTCATCAAAACCTCTTTGTGCCCTACACTTTTTATGAATTTCCAGAGATAGTCGTCATCCAAAACACCTCTGAGATGGGAGAAGAACGCAATTGGTAGCGTTTGTCGAGCAGCCTTTTCCAATTGATGAAGAAGTGTAGTGATTTGGAAGGTATTGAGTTCAGGAAAGAGTGGGGCGATCATTTCTACCTTTTCGGCATTGTTTATGTTCCTTTTGAACGCGACTTGCAAATAAAACGCAGTTCACTTGCGAAGCGTAGCGTAGCCAAAGTGAAACTGCTAGGAATATCCGGGACGTTGTTGAATTTGGTGAATAACTTCCAGCAATCACGTTAATTCAATATACATCATTCCCTTTTTAGGAGCAAGTAGCCATAGTGCTGGGT
>CAZIXY010000461.1:0-1961 GCA_964543315.1 uncultured Desulfobacteraceae bacterium
ACTGCAGCGAGGGCCGCGTGCAACTCAGGAGTAGATACGGCCTGGAGAAGAGTGCTGTGCCGAGCCCTTTGACCGGCAGTTTCGACCAGGGCAACCCCCAATCTAAGGGCGGGGCTTTAATGACCCGTCAATTTTCCTTAAGACTTGAGCCACTTATTTTGGCCAGGAGCGTATTTCGATGAATACCGAGCAACTCTGCTGCTTTTTGCCGGTTACCTTCAACGGTTTCCAGCACGCCGGCAATATATTTTTTCTCAAAAACACTGACAGCCTCTTTGAGTTTTATTCCTTTGGGCTGCCTGAGTCCCATACTGAACTGGGTAATATCCTGGATATGAATAACAGGCCTTTTTACAATGGTAGACAATCTTTCGACCAGATTCTCAAGCTCCCGGACATTGCCAGGCCAGTCGTATTTCACCAAATAATTTACGGCTCCCTTGGTAAACCTTTTGGCCGGTTTTCCTGTTTTTTTGCAACGTAGCTCTAAAAAATGATCAAGAAGCAAAGGGATATCGCCCTTTCTCTCCCTTAAGGGAGGAATTTTTATGGGGAATACGTTCAACCTATAAAAAAGGTCTTCACGGAACATACCCTGGGATATCAATTCCTCGAGATCTCTATTTGACGCCGCCACAAACCGGCTATCAAACTTAATGACCTTGGTACTGCCCAGCCTTTCAAATTCCTTTTCCTGGATAACCCTCAAAAGTTTGCCCTGCATATTGATATCAAGGGTGTCAATGTCATCTAAAAAAACAGTGCCCCCGTTGGCAAGCTCCAGTTTACCGATTGTCATACTCGTTGCACCGGTATAGGCCCCCCGGGTGTGTCCGAATATTTTGCTTTCCATCAGTGTTGCCGGTATGGCCGCACAGTTTATTACCACGAAGGGCCTCTTTTCCCTGGAGTTGAGATTGTGTATGGCCCTCGCGACAAGTTCCTTTCCGGTGCCGCTTTCCCCCTGGATAAGTACCGGTCCATCACTCTTTGAAACAGTTGATATTAAGTCGAATATCGCCCTGATAGACTTATCATTGCCCACCATCTCTTCAAATGGATGATACCTTTCCAGCTCGCTCCTGAGATACGAAACCTCCCTGACGAGATTGACTTTTTCTAATGTTCTGCTGATCAGGGCCAAGACTTCATCAACCACAAAAGGCTTGCTCACGTATTCATATGCCCCCAATTTAATAGCCTTTACCGCCGTGGCTATTTCCTTCACAGCGGTTACCATTATTATTTCTATATTGGGGTCTATTTCCTTGAGTTTCCTCAGAAGATCAATGCCGTCAATATCGGGCAGACGGATATCCAGAAGAATCAAGTCTACATTGTTTTTTATAAAAATATCAATCGCTTCAGCTCCGGTCTCCGCGAGCAGGACATCATATTCATCCTTTAACACAAGGCTAAATGACTGGCGAACGCCGTTTTCATCATCAACAACGAGAATAGTTGCCTTATTTGTATTTGTCTCTTCCTCTTTTTTCATGGGTTCCGCTTTATTCAGTTTGCGATTCCTAATACATATTTCATGCCAATTAACATTTTCCCAAAAAATAAGCCTATAAACCAACAAGTTAACGGCAATGTCCTCTGTATACCTGCATCCGGGACAGGTACGGGGCGGTTGATGATATTTGTAATTTACATAAAAATCCGGGAGAATGCACAAAAAATTGTGCATGATTGCACAATTTTCACTGCATTGTTGAAAAAAATCAACAACGCTACCCCGGCCATTCGCACAAAGTTGGAAGAAAACGGCCTTTATCTATCTGTATTTTACCACGCAAGAAGCCTATAGAATGGGATTTTCTTAGCATGCTGAGAATGACACGCCTTCTGTTTCATCTCTGCATGAATGGAAATTCATTCTCACTTGTTTGATTTTGGCATGAATATTGACGGACTCGTAAAAAGTCCGTCAATCCCGCAAAGCGGGAGGGTGAGGG
>CAZIXY010000462.1:0-1945 GCA_964543315.1 uncultured Desulfobacteraceae bacterium
TAGAAGTCAAGTCATTATCGGGCAATTGGGGAATCGATGGAGCCGCTCTGACCAGGCCTCAATTTGAGAAGGCCAGAGAACTTGGAGATCGGTACTGGCTTTATGTGGTTGAAAAGGCGCAGCAACAGGATTTCAAAATCCATCCCATTCAAAATCCTGCTCAGCGCGTCAATCAGTTCATTTATGATGATGGCTGGAAAAATGTAGTCAGTGACAACGCTGAATTACAAAATGATATGGAAAAGAATAAAAAATAGTTCGATTGGAATAGTAATTATCTATTTACAATAGGGCAGTTCAAAAGACTTTTCCAATGCAACTGACACCGATAGATGATGAAAAAATTAACCTTTTGGGTTAATTTTTTCATTGACAAAAGCATTGGACATGGATATTGTATTTAAAAACAAGAAACTTGAAAAGCTGTTATCCGACGAGAAATCCATTATCCGTAAATGGGGGCCTGACCAAGCGAAAAAGATTAAGCAGCGTATATTTGAACTCATCGCAGCCAAGAATCTGGAAACACTGCGTACTTTACCCCAGATGCGGGCTCATGAGTTATCCGGCAATCGTGCAGGGCAGATATCCCTCGACATCAAACATCCATACCGGCTATTGATCACACCAGACTATGAAAACCCGCCTCGCAAGGGCGATGGGGGCCTTGACTGGAAAAAAATAACCAGAATCAAAGTATTGAAAGTGGAGGATACCCATGGCTAAAGCAGAGAAAAGTGCTTTTAAACCGAACTATGCGGTGTCTCCGGGAGAAACCCTCCGGGAAACACTGAAAACTCTGGGCATGACTCAGGCTGAACTGGCCCATCGGACCGGCCGCCCCAAAAAGACCATCAATGAAATCATAACGGGTAAGGCTGCTATCACGGCAGACACAGCCTTGCAGCTTGAAAGGGTACTGGGAATTCCAGCTTCGTTTTGGAATAACCTTGAGCGGAACTATCAGGAAACCCTTGCACGCTTGAAAGAAGAGAAGCAGCTAAAATCACAAATCGGGTGGCTCAATAAATTTCCAATTCCTGCTCTTGTTAAATTGGGTTGGCTTCCAAAGGTGAAAACTAACGTGGAAAAGATCCAGGCCTTACTCAATTTCTTCGGGGTAGCCGGAATCAATGAATGGAAAGCCATTTGGGAGGAAGCCGGAGCGGCCTATCGCAAATCCCCTTCGTTTAAGAGCAAGCCTGCGGCCGTTGCCGCATGGCTGCGAAAAGGGGAGATTGAGGCCTTAGACATCCAATGCAAGCCTTACAAGGCGAGTGCATTCCGTGCCGCATTAAAAAAGATCCGCGCGCTCACTATGGAACCGGCTGAGATATTTGAGCCGGAAATGAGAAGACTTTGTGCTGAAGCAGGCGTTGCCACCGTGTTTGTCCCGGAACTTCCTGGCACACATGTTTATGGGGCAACCCGCTGGCTCCGGCCGATGAAAGCATTGATTTATTTGAGCCTACGTGGCAAGAGCGATGACCATCTCTGGTTTACGTTTTTCCACGAAGCGGGCCATATCCTTTTTCATGAGAAACACGATGTCTTTATTGAGGCAAAAGGGGAGGGGTGCGGGGCAACGGCCGGTACTGGAAAGGAACAGGAAGCAAATAAGTTTGCGCAAGACTTTCTCATCCCACCAAAAGAATACCAGCCATTTCTCCAGACCGATCAATTCAGCGAAGCCGGTATTAAGCGGTTTGCAAAGCAACTTGGCATCGCCCCGGGAATAGTCGTGGGCCGACTCCAGCACGACAAAGTAATTCCCTATTCCGCAGCGAATAGCCTGAAGAAACGATTCAGGTTTCGATAAGAATAGTGTAAGCAGATCACGCCTTAGAAAGACGACTACCATATATCGAAGAATAAGGGGAACGCAATGGCGAAAATTGAAGTGATCAAAACAGAACTCGTCTGGCCGGGGAAATACAATGAAGAT
>CAZIXY010000463.1:0-1927 GCA_964543315.1 uncultured Desulfobacteraceae bacterium
CATGAAGGTCCTTTTCATGTCGGGATACACCCAGAACATCATCATGCAGAAAGGGGTCCTGCCCGCGGATATCCATTACATCCAGAAACCCTTTTCCTTTGAAGGCCTGGCAAGGAAGGTGAGGGAGGCGTTGGGGGATTGAGGATTGTTGATTGACGATCCTCCCTCCTCTGGCGGATCGAAGATCGGGAATTTGGAGGTGCGGAAGCAGGACTTTTTGCTTGACAAATAAGTAGGCCGCTGCATATTTACCAGGTAAATATGCGGAGGCATAATCGTTATGGGCCTACCATTCTACAGCAGGGCATTACAGAAGAAACTCTTGAAACCAGGCAAGGGGACGCAGAAAATCAAACTGATTTTCGGGCCACGGCAGTCGGGGAAGTCAACTCTCCTTTATCATCACCTGATGAACAGTGGCAATACCATGGTGGTCAATCTTCAGGACCGCCGGCAAAGAAGACGCTACGAGGTTGATGACGGATTGCTAATCCGCGAGCTCGAAGCGGAGGAGAAGGTCAGTGTTGTGTTCATCGATGAGATTCAAAAGGTCCCGGCGCTTCTCGATGATGTGCAGTATCTCTATGATAAGAAACCCGGCCGCTATCTTTTCTACCTGACCGGTAGTTCCGCGCGACAGGTCAAACGCCGCTCAGCCAATCTGTTGCCCGGCAGGGTTCATGATCTCCTTTTGTCACCCGTGATGCAGGCCGAACAGCGCGATAGTGTGCTCTTACCTGTTGAAATGCCGAAGGGCCGGAGATTCCCACTGCGCACGATCGAAGATTACCTGATCTATGGCAATTTACCCGGCCTCTACCATGAAAGCAGGGCGTCGTGGAATGACACCTTGTCGTCCTATGCGGAACTCTATATTGAAAACGAAATCCGGCAGGAGAATATCGTCAACAATATCGGCACTTTTCAGAAGTTCCTGAAGTTGGCGGCACTTGAATCGGGCAGATTTATAAATTTTACGAAGCTGGCCAGAGCGATAGGGGTAGCAGTCAACACGTTACGCAACTTCTACCAGGTTCTCGAGGACACCTATGTCGGTGTTCATATCCCCCCCTTTGCGGGAGGTAGAAAACGGATTACAAAAGCGCCCCGCTTTCTGTTCTTCGACCTCGGAGTGCGTCATGTTCTTGCCGAACTGCCTTTGGACAAATCACTGCTGGCGCTCGATGCGGGTGAGATCTTCGAACAATGGGTCCTGGCGGAACTGTATTACCGGTGCCGGTTCCATGGCCGGAATTATCGCCTTTCCACATGGCGCACGGCATCAGGGGCCGAGGTGGATGCGATCCTTGAAACGCCCAAGGAATTGATTCCGATTGAGATCAAATGGACAGACTCACCCTCACGGGCCGATGCGCGGCACGTGGAAACATTCATGGATATTAACGAGAAGAAGAGCAAAAAGGGTTATGTCATTTGTCGAGCGCCAAGGAAGCAGAAGCTTACGCAGAGGACAACAGTATTGCCCTGGGACAAATTTTAGGGAATGGGCGGATTTGAATACCGTTTGAATTTGGAATTGAAGATTGACGGACTCGTAAAAAGGCGGTCAATAGGCCGGGGGCGGGTAAGCCCCGGCCTTGGGTGAGGGTGGAACCATTTGAATTCACTTCAAATGGCGGGGGAGGGGAAGCCCTTCCCCGCCGAGTAAAAAGGCACAAAGCGACTTTTTACGAGGTTATCAAGATTGAATCTTCAATATTCATAACGACAAGAAAAACCGCCCAGAAAAACATGAAACAAACGTAGGATGAAATTCGCTTATGCTTTTCAAACAACAATCGCCAATCGCCAATCCAAAACCGCCTCGCCTTCTGGTGGTGGATGATGACGAACAGATCCGGCGCATGCTGGACCGGATGCTCGCCAGAGACGGATATGCAGTCACCTTGGCCGCAGACGGCACACA
>CAZIXY010000464.1:0-1891 GCA_964543315.1 uncultured Desulfobacteraceae bacterium
CCAATTTCAGCGGAATCATTAATGAAAAGGCATCTTCTCATGCAGTGCAAAGCCCTTGTAGGACTCTATGTCAGCAGGGATGCAAAGGGGAAAGAGCAGGCGAAAAAGCAACAAAGACGCCGGATTTTACAACCTTAACATGAAAAGGAGGGGCCCATGAGAAAAGAAACACGAAAAATAGGAACTGTGGTTATTATTTTGTGCTTGGCATGTGTCTTTTTGCTCTGGAGCGAGCGGGCAGATGCCAAATCAATGGTACTCAAGGTTTCTCATCAATTCGCCGCCGGGGATGTCCGGGACAAGTTGGGCAGGGTTTTCGGCGATAAGGTAACCGAAAAAACAAACGGCCAGATAAAATTCCGGCATTATCCTGCCAAATCTCTTTTCAAGCCAAAAGAACAGTGGGACGCTATGCGAAAGGGAGCACTGGACATGTCTTGTTTTCCATTGGACTACGCATCAGGAAAGGTGCCTCAACTGTCCATTACTCTGATGCCGTGTTCCGTAGCCAATATCAAGCAGGGAATCAGTTGGAGAGATAAGCCCATAGGCAAAAAAATCAACAGCCTCATGGAAGAAAACGGCGTCAAGAACCTTGTATGGGCCTGGTTTGACGGAGGAATCGGAAGTAAGATCAAACAGATAAAAGTACCCGCCGATGTAGAAGGCACAAAACTGAGGGCTGCCGGCAAAAAATTTGAATTTATGATGAGAAAGGCCGGGGCATCCATCACCAGTATGCCTTCTTCAGAAACCTATCATGCCCTTTCAACAGGTGTGCTGGACACCATGATGACATCTTCCGCTTCTTTTGTTTCCTACCGACTCTATGAAGTACTTAAGTACATCAACGTGCCGAGAGACTATTCCATTTGGTACATGGCGGAAAATTTGTGTGTCTCCATGAAAACGTGGAACAGGCTCAGCCCGGATCAGCAAAAAGTATTTCTGGAGACAGCCGAATGGATGCATCAAAACTGGATATACCAGAACTTCAAGGTACTGGTTGACAGGCTTATTGATGCCTACACAAAGGCCAAGGTCGATATCCACTACATGAATAAAGATGAGTTCAATACCTGGCTGGAATTTGCCAAGAAGACGGCATGGCAAAACTTTGCGGAGACGGTGGATGGAGGCCAAGATCTGTTGGATCTGGCACTCGACGCCATGAAATAGTAATTGGTGCACCTTTCATTTTGAAAGAGCCATTCGCCCGGTTGCATACGTCAAATTCGGTTAATCCCTCCGCAACGTATGTAATCGGGGCGTCTAGCATGTGGAATCTCTTGAAAGGCAGGAAATGCCATGAAAAAGCTCGGAAAGATATTAACCGGTGTTATTAATGGGTTGACCTATTCTACGGGCTGGATAGCGGCATTGTCTCTGGTCGCAGCGGCCTTCATCGTGACAGAGGGGGTTATCGTAAGAAAGTTGTTCGGCGTCTCCACCATCTGGCAGATAGAGGCGTCGGTCTTTTTGCTCATTTTTGTCGTCTTTACCGGAGCCCCGTTTGTACAAAAAAATGAGCATCACCTCAATGTGGACCTTGTTGTCATCCACCTCTCGCCAAGAACCAGAGAAATAACCCTTATTGTCGTTTCCATTATATCCTGTATCCTCGCCGCGGTGCTTGCGTGGTATGCATGGCCCATGTGGTGGGAAGCAGTTATAAAAAACGAACATTCGGAATCCTTGTGGGGGCCCCCGTTATGGATCCCCTATTTGTTCCTTCCATTGGGAATGACTCTGCTTTTTTTGCAGTACATTGTGTATATAAAAAACAAAATAAAAGCTCTCAGAAAACGTGAAATCACCTCGGAAACAGAACGGTTTGAACTGAAAGACATAGAGATTTCCGAGGCTGACTCAGACCCAAAAAAATAGCGAA
>CAZIXY010000465.1:0-1883 GCA_964543315.1 uncultured Desulfobacteraceae bacterium
TTGAGCTTGCGAGCCTCCCGCACGAAACCGAATGGATCGAATTCAAACACAATTTTGTTGATCCAAAAGAAATTGGTGAATATCTGTCCGCGCTTTCCAATTCGGCCGTTCTGCATGGGAAACCCTGTGCTTATATAATATGGGGAATCGAAGACAAAAGCCATTTTATTGTAGGTACCAATTTCCGGCCAAGAGAGAGAAAGGTTGGGAATGAAGAACTGGAAAATTGGCTTTTGAGGCTTCTACATCCACGGATTGACCTGCATATTCATGAAGGATTGGTGAACGATAAAACTGTAGTTCTGTTCGAGGTCCAGCCAGCTCCTAATAGACCCATGAGGTTTAGAGAGACAGAATTCATCCGTGTTGGTAGCTATAAAAAGAAACTTCGTGATTTCACCGAAAAAGAACGGGCGCTGTGGAGGCTTTTTGATGCGGTTCCTTTTGAAAAAGGTATTGCAAAGGATGACATTTCAGCCGATGAGGTCCTTTCTCTGATCGATTACCCCAACTATTTTATGATGATGAGGCAAGCTTTGCCTGAAAATCGCAATGGTATCCTTGAACGACTGGCTTCAGAAAAGATTATCTTCAATAGATCAGGAGACGCTTATGATATCAGTAATGTAGGCGCGATCCTGTTTGCCCGGAATCTTCAGGATTTCGATAAGCTGTCCAGGAAGGCCTTGCGTGTGATAATATATCGCGGAAATAACAGAATTGAAACGATTAGAGAACAGGCTGGCACCAAGGGATATGCAATCGGTTTCCAGGGGGCTGTTCAGTACATTAATGATCAACTGCCCCAAAACGAGCAAATGGGGCAGGCCCTGAGGCAAGAAGTGGGCATGTACCCGGAGATAGCCATTCGTGAACTGGTGGCAAACGCGCTCATTCACCAGGATTTTAATATCGTGGGAGCAGGGCCTATGGTTGAAATTTTCAGTGACCGCATGGAAATCAGCAACCCGGGTATTCCACTAATAGATACCCTTCGTTTTATCGACGAACCTCCGAGGTCCAGGAACGAGGTGCTCGCCGCCTTGATGCGGCGCATGGGTATTTGCGAGGAGCGCGGTAGCGGTATCGACAAGGTCATTTTTTCTGTAGAAGTATATCAACTTCCTGCTCCCGACTTTCGTGCAACCGGGAACAGTACGGTAACGATCCTATTTGGTCCACGTAAGTTTGCTCAAATGGATAGGGAGGAACGTATTCGCGCATGTTACCAGCATGCTTGCCTTCAATATGTATCGGGAAAGCTGATGTCCAATGCCTCCCTTCGTAAACGCCTGGGCATTAAAGACAAAAACTATCCTCAGGCTTCCCGAATCATCCGGGACAGCATTGAAGCAAAACTGATTAAGCTCCCCGGAGAAACCAGTAAGGGAAGAAAAGACTCAATTTATGTTCCTTTTTGGGCTTAACTGGCTCTTTTTAACTTGCGTAACTTATGTCACGCGATGTAACTGGAAAGACTTTGTCAAAGGCTTTAATCTGTTTAATATATTGATATTTAATCATATTTCATCATGATGTGCATGTAACTCGAATAGAACTCAAAGGACGCGGAGGAAATATTGAGCAACAAAAACCAATAAAAAGCAGACTGAAAAAAATGAACTGCAGCGCAGCAAAGCTGCGAGGTATCACAAGAATTTTTCTTTTTGCAAATTCAAACTGGCCTATTTCCAGCCCTCCAGCGGGTTGAATCCGGAACTGCAGGGGCTTTTCCGGGCCAATATCTTTTCGGTCGCCCGACAATTGAAATACAGTGAGAAAAATGAAAAGAGCCTGGACATAATGGGGTCAAATCTACGCTTGACTATTGCTCAGGATTTTAATGAGTTTTTCAACACGCAGTCTAATGCCCTTATCCCTTC
>CAZIXY010000466.1:0-1877 GCA_964543315.1 uncultured Desulfobacteraceae bacterium
TTATAGGAGAACCGGACCCGTATCAGAGGTCATCCCATGAAAAAGCGTATGCCGCGAGATAAGTCCACAGAATGAAGCGTAAAACGTGAAACGAGGGAAAAAATAATCCTCACGCCGGTTAAATAGGTGCCGATGCAATTTAACGAGGTAAACAAATACGCCAAGGCGCAAAGAAGGAAATTGCCCTTATAGCCTGTCAAAGGAGAAAGTTGTATTGCCTGGCTCCATGGATGATTCTACGTATCTGTATTGTTTTGTTCTTTCTTATATAGAAGACGAGGTATCTATCAACAACCAGTATCCGGTATCCGAGCTTCTTGAGCCGTTCATCCTTTGGAATAACCCCAAGGGAGGGGTACGATGCCAACTCAGAGATGGCCGAGTCGAATCCATTTAGCTGTGCCTGTGCGGCAGAGGGATTGTCTCGTTGTATATAATCAAAAATCCCTGAAAGATCTTTTTCTGCGGTGCTGAGGTAGCGAATCTCATAAGGGTTGTTCATTTTATTTTTGACCGTAAACGTTCCATCATCTCCTGGTGAGGCATTCCTTGTTCTCCTGCTGCATCCAGAATTTCAGCTTCGCCGAGTTTGATGTATAGGTCGATTAGGCTTTCAAGACGCTCATAGCTGGCCTGGCTCATAACGACCATATCACCTTTTCCGTTTCGGGTTATGAAAACTGGCTGTCCATCTTTGTGGCATAAATTCGATATCTCATTGAACCGGTTCCTTAAATCGGACAGAGGTCGTATGTGGGGCATAATTTTTCCTCCTGGCAAAATATTTTGATAGAATTTTATCATAAAAACGATATTTGTCAATCAAAGTCACATCAGCACCTGAATCCAGCAGCATGGGCACATCGGGATTGAGTGTACCGTTGTCCGGATTGCATATAGTTACCTGGGCAAGTGGTGCAGGTGGCTCGAACCGGGTGGCATCATAATGTGGCACTTGATTATTCCCCGGTAATTTCCATCTTGAAATCTATTGCTTGTTCTGGATTTGCAAGACGAGGGCTAAAGATGTGGGCATGTTCCTCCACCTGGATGTCAGGGACAACAACGTATACTTTTGTTTTATCCGGCAGGCGGAAGCCGGTTTTCAATCGTATTTGGCCTTCTTGTACGATGCCTTCAAGGGTTATAATGCTTATTTTGTAACTGGCTCGGATATTTGAGCAATGAGAAAACCTTTGCCACGGTTGTAGGTTCCGGTCTCGGGAAAGACGTATCTCGTTTCATTGAACACGTAATAGACGGGGATCATCCTCCATGTATTGAAAAGGCACTCGACCGGAAAGACCTTCTTATGATCATGGACAAATCCCGGGAGTGCGGGGATTGCTTCTTTAGAAGTGCATGTATAGGCAAAGAAACAGCGATCATACGTGTTGAGAATGGTGGGAAACTTTACGGGTTGCTTTCCGTTTTGTTTGCCCTCGATGTCTCTGTTGATGACGAAGAAAAGGAACTCTTGAAGGAGGTATCTGATGACATAGCGCTTGGTCTCTACAACATGGAGTTGGAGGAGGCACACAAGCAGGCCGATGAGACGCTGCGGGAGAGCGAGAAAAAATACCGGAGAATATTTGAATGGGGGTATCCATTTAACTCAGGTATCTACTATATATTGTGGTTGCGTTTTTTAGGTCCTCTGACACGTTTAATGATCTCGCCATATGGAACCGGATCAACAAGCATTGCATGTTGTAAAAGGCGATAAAAAAGTTTACCACGATGCCGAGAAGCCCGTCGGTTAAAACGAAAAGTAAATTCATCGAGATAGTAGTCTAAATGTTCAGGGCTGATTGCTCCTTGATGAGTACCAAGTATCCAACGTTTCAATAGAGACACAACACGATGAACACGAGGCA
>CAZIXY010000467.1:0-1771 GCA_964543315.1 uncultured Desulfobacteraceae bacterium
CCCCGCCGAGTAAAAAGGCGTAACGCGACTTTTTACGAGGTTATCAATATTGGATCATGCACGAAATACGTAACTTCAGCATCATAGCCCATATTGACCACGGAAAATCCACACTTGCCGACCGGATGATTCAGAAAACGGGCCTGGTGGATGAACGAAAATTCCGGGACCAACTCCTGGACACCATGGATATTGAAAGGGAAAGGGGGATAACTATCAAAAGCCAGGCCATAACCCTTCCCTATTTAAACGAGGAAAACAAAGACTTTGATTTAAATCTGATTGATACACCGGGACATGTGGACTTTTCATACGAGGTATCTCGTGCGCTTGCCTCCTGTGAGGGGGTCCTGTTACTCGTGGATGCCTCACAGGGTGTGGAAGCACAGACACTTGCAAACCTTTTTGCGGCAATGGAGCACAACCTTGAAATAATACCGGTCATCAACAAGATCGATCTGCCCTCCGCGGATATAGATCGAGTCAAAGAGCAAATCGAAATAGATCTCGGGCTTGATTCCGACCTTGCCGTCCTCTGCTCCGCCAAAGACGGAACGGGAATAGAAGATGTTCTCAAGGCTATTACGGAATACATCCCTCCTCCGAAGGGACAACCCGACGAACCGCTAAAGGCACTTATATTTGACGCACACTACGATCCCTTTCGAGGAACCGTTGTAAGCTGTAGAATTTTTTCAGGAAAAATCAGACCGGGTGATACAATACGGCTTATGTCCAGCGGCACAGCTCATAAGGTAGAAGAGGTGGGACTTTTTCGATTGACAAGGGAACCCAAGGAGGCTCTCTCCGCCGGAGAAGTCGGATACGTACTTGCGGGCATAAAGAATGTCAGCGATACTAAGATCGGTGACACAATCACTCTTGATTCCAAACCTGCCGCCGATCCCCTTCCCGGCTTCAAGGAGGTCAAACCTGTTGTCTTTTCCTCCATCTACCCCGTAGCATCCGATGAATATCAATCCCTAATTGAGGCCTTGGAAAAATATAAATTGAATGACGCGGCCCTGGTCTACCAGAAAGATTCATCAGCCGCCCTGGGCATGGGTTTTCGCTGTGGGTTTTTGGGGCTCCTGCACCTGGAAATCGTTCAGGAAAGGCTTGAAAGGGAGTTCAGCCAGTCCATCATCATGACCTCCCCGACCGTTCAGTACCGCTTTTTACTCACTAACGGGGAGACAATCACAATAGACAATCCGATCTACTATCCCGATCCCGCCACTATACAAAAGTCTTTCGAGCCCTACATACGGGCAAGTATTTATACTCCCGAGCGTTATATGGGAGCCATTATGGATCTTTGCGCAGAGCGCCGGGGGATAAATTCCAGGTTCCACTGCCCGACCCCCGGACGCCTGGAGATTCAGTTTGATATGCCCTTGGCCGAGGTCGTATATGACTTCTACGACCGTTTAAAGACCGTGACCCAGGGATATGGCTCCTTCGATTATGATCTTCTGGATTACCGGGAAAACGACCTTGTAAAACTTGACATCCTTTTAAATGGGGAGAAAGTGGACGCCCTGGCACAGATCGTTCACCGTGATCGCGCCAGGCCAAGGGCGCTGATTGCCTGCGAAAGATTAAAGGAAGAAATTCCCAGGCATCTTTTTAAAATTGCCGTACAGGGTGCCATAGGAGGCACGATTATTGCCCGCTCCACTATTTCACCATTTAGGAAAGACGTCACTGCCAAGTGTTATGGTGGTGATATAACCCGAAAACGCAAACTGCTTGAAAAACAGAAAAAAGG
>CAZIXY010000468.1:0-1771 GCA_964543315.1 uncultured Desulfobacteraceae bacterium
CTGAAGTTTGACCTCTTTTCCCCAATAGGACTCTGCAAGGAACATAAAATCCTGATCTCGGGATTTGACCGTATTGATTGCCTCAGGCCAGAACTCTTTGGTGACATCCCCTTTGCTGAGATACGGCCCCCATGTCTTATTGAACACCTCTTTCATCACAAGCATGGCCATATCGCACCGGAGTCCATGGCAGTAATTCGAGATGCAGGACATGGTCCGGACAACGGCCTGAACGCATTTTTCATTGGAATAATTCAGTTGTGCCGTATCGGTCCAGGGTGGATAAAAGGGGTCCTTTCCGTGTGCGATGCAAGGCCCAAAAGGAACCTGTCCTGTCCTAAAAAATCCTTCAGGGCAATTATTTTCACCCGTTTTTTTCTTAATAAAAAAATCCGGATGGTTTTCGACCCAGAGATGATCACACGCGGTATGGTTGGGCACAAAATCAAGGACAAGGAAAAGACCTGTTTCTTCCATTTTTTTCTTTAGCAGACGCAAATCTTCCATTGAGCCCAATATGGGGTCGCAAGAATAACCGTGTACAGCGTAAGGAGATCCGACGATATCCTCCGGCACAAAGTCTGGAAGAATAGTGCGGCTTTCATCTACCAGGAAAGGTTCCCCTTGGGCCTTTTTTCTGGAATCAGGGCTTCGTTTCCATATCCCCATAAGCCAGACAATATCCATTCCTTTGTCTTTCAGGTACCGCCATTCCCTGTCCGGAATCGTAGCCAGGGTCCTGTTTTGTTGTTCTCGATTGCCGAGTTCATGAAGCCAGGTCATGAGATTTATCTGGTAAATATGAGGATTATCGGGAAGATTTTCCATTTCCTTATGGTCCGGGGTGTTCTCTAACCTCTCCCGTAGAGTTCCGTCATTTCACGAAGAATCCGGGAGGCTTCCTTGTCGAGCAATTTTACGTCAAGCCTCCACTCCCAGTTGCCGTCTCTTGTGGCGGGGCGATTCATTCGAGCCTCTTCACCCAGGCCAAGAAGGTCTTGAACGGGAAAGATGACCGTATGTGCCACCGTCATCATGGCGAGACGAACGAATGTCATGGAAATCTCTTCAGCCGGGACTTCCCGTCCCATATATCTGAAAATCCGTTCTTTGACTTCCGGCGGCGCCTCATTTTCAAACCATCCCCGAATGGTGTTGTTATCATGTGTTCCCGTATAGACAATACAGTTTTGAACGACATTGTGCGGGGCATAGGGATTGGTGGGAAGATCATTGCCGAATGCGAAAATAAGCAGTTTCATGCCGGGAAAACCGAAACGGTCCATGATCTCCGTCACTTCAGGCGTGATGACGCCGAGGTCCTCGGCAATAATGGCCGCGTTGGGAAGCACCCTGCTCAAGGTGTCTAAAAGATCTTCACCGGGGGC
This sequence comes from uncultured Desulfobacteraceae bacterium, assembly GCA_964543315.1. Classification (GTDB taxonomy): domain Bacteria; phylum Desulfobacterota; class DSM-4660; order Desulfatiglandales; family Desulfatiglandaceae; genus JAFDHL01. Next base: position 1,389 of record CAZIXY010000468.1, read on the forward strand.
CGCGACCCAATGACCGTTTATGGCGGTTTTTTCGTTCGCCGGCACCTCCCAGTAGCCGATGAATCCGCGAAAATGATCTACCCTAACAAAATCAAAGAGTCCCAGATTGTGTTTCAACCGCTGAATCCACCAATCAAAACCGGTCTCCTTATGAACGTCCCAACGGTATACGGGATTGCCCCAGAGCTGGCCCGTTTCGCTAAAGTAATCCGGCGGTACCCCTGCAACCGTAATGGGCCTCTTTTCGTGGTCCAGATTAAACAAACCGGGATGGAGCCAAACATCAGCACTGTCGTAGATCACATAAATGGGCATATCCCCGATGATTTTGATACCCTTTTGATGGCAATAATGCTGCAGTGCCATCCATTGGTTGAAAAAGA
>CAZIXY010000469.1:0-1745 GCA_964543315.1 uncultured Desulfobacteraceae bacterium
ACTTTTTTACCAAAAGTTGTCGATATCAGCGAACTAACACCTGCCGCCGCACAAAAGAAAGTCGTTAGCAAAAACATTTCGCCGGCAGATGTGAATTGTTCACGGACCAGCCACGCACCAAACAGCAGAATTATCTCCAAAACCACAAAAGCAACGATTATCCGTTTAATCTTGCTTATATCAATACCAACTGGTTTGACCAGAATTGTTACGCCCGTAATAAAAACTAAAATGCCCCAGCAGAGCAAAGCTATCTTGTCGCGGCGAATGTTTCGCGCAGAACGGGCAATTTGCGCCTTTATTGTTTCCCGGTGAGCGGGTAGTTCAGCAAGCGCTTTTGTATAGACCTCCATAGCCTGGTGAAAACGACCTGCGTCATAATATGTCTCTCCGATCTCTATCAGAATTTCCTGCGCGAAGGGACTATTCGGATATGCATCCCTCAGTCGCTGGTAAGCTTCAACGGCTTTGTCCGTGTCGCTTTGTCTGTATTGGTTTGCCAGCCAGTATTGCATCGATGGTGCTAACTTGCTGAGCGGATACTTTTTGATTATCGACTCGACCCGGGCCAGAAGTTTGTCTCGTTCTTCAGCGATATGTTTTTTTCTCGCGAACTCAATCTTTCTAATCCGGTCAAACTGAACCAACGGCTCATAATTATAATCAGAATACGTGGACAAATACTTTACGCGCTGCTTTGCAAGCGGAACAAGTGCACCGGTGGGATATTTATCAAGCAACCGATTATACCACTGCAATGCCTCGGCAAATTTGAAAAGCTTCTCATCATAGATTGACGCTATGGCAAAATAAGCATCACTTATCTGAAAATGTCCCTGATGACTTTCGATGAAATCCTTATAAGCCTTGATGCTGTCTTCATACGCTCCCTTATCAGCCAGGCGTCTGCATTCGGCACATGTTCTTTTTTCTTTAAGAGGCGGACTTTTAAGAACAACTTCCCGCCCATCGTCAACAAAAACCGCCCTGACAGATTCAACATCTACGTCAACCCTGACCGCACTGCTATCGACCTCGGCGGCCTTTTCGCCACCGCCGCTAATTCCAAAATATTTTATGCCGTCAATTTCGACAGATTCCTCACGTTCTCCAACCACCGCTACAAATGCTACAGGTTTATCCGGCACTTGTTTGTTGTGTGCAACTAAAATCGAATGCAGTTTGGTCTGCCCGATAGTCTCTTTAGCAATTTTAATCGTTGAACTGATCACTCCAAGTGTATGAGCTGCACGTGCGTCAAGCATTGTTGTTATCTCTTCGCTTTTATAGGCAAAAATCAGCCGCAGGCCCCCCCAATCCAGCTTCCACGGGCCGGTGGAACTTTCCTCTCCCATCGCCCTTAGAAACGGCGAATCAACACCCCCAAGACCATAAATTGGAATATACGGCCGAACTTGTGAAAAACAGTCTGATTGTTGGTCAACTTCAGATAAAGATATTATAAAATCAGGCACTTCAGAGCTTACCAATGATACAATTCGCTCGCCGGGATTACCAGCCACAATGAGAAATGAGAATGGACCGGCTGGTGCCGGCTGTGTTTGAAACTGAAATCGACCCTCTGATTTGCCGATCCAATACGTATAACGGGTGGATGGCTTGAGGCCTGTAATTATAACTTCATGCTGACTGGATGGGCCAAAAGTATCCATTGCTTCTAACGGCTTGACATTACTCCCCGCAGGTAGATAAAAAACCCTACCTTTATACGCTGTTTCACTTAG
>CAZIXY010000470.1:0-1732 GCA_964543315.1 uncultured Desulfobacteraceae bacterium
AATCCGAGGTTTTTAAAAGCGCTCCCATTATCTTTACATAAAATTCATGGTTTCAAAGACGCGCACCCGTCTCGAGCACCTGATAACAATTCAACGGGAATGAATATTTTAGAGGGACCGTCAATTGTATTTATTTATACAATAATATTGTATTTATTTATACAAATTTTTTCTTGACAAATTATTGAATAATTGTTATTTTAACTAAAAATTTGGACGGGTTATGGCCAGGCAAAGCATATACAGAACAACTGGAAGGCATTTATTAGATACCATTGACAATTGGGAGAACCTCATAGATTTCAAGGTGAATCTCATTGCATGTGGCGGAACTGCCCTGACACTCCTTGAAATAAAAGAGTCTACCAAAGACATAGACATGATAGTCCCAGTGCAAAAAGAGCACGAAAGGCTTATGGTATTTTTGCGATCCATTGGTTATCAACAAAAGGGGAACGGCTTGATACATCCCGATGATCCCAATTTTTTGTATCAGTTTTGGACCGGTAGCCGTGTCTTCACAACACAACTACTCGACTCCCCATTGGAACCGGACAGAAACATACCGATAAAACAATGGGGGCATATCTATTTAGGTGCTTTGAATCCTCAGGACCTCATTATTACGAAAATGTTCCGGGGTACGCAGGTGGACCTGGATGACTCTGTGGCTGCTTTTTCAAAGTTCCAGATGGATCCCACGGCCCTCCTGGAACGATATGCTGAAACTGCAAAGTACGATCTCAATCCGAAAAAAATGATTGCAAACTTTATTCTATTCGCAGAGACTCTCGTGGAAAACAGCATGGTTCACAAAGACTTTATTAAAAAGGCAGCGGCATATAAATGAAGAAAAAGGAATTGATTACGGAACTGGAAAAACTTGGTTACCGCCTTTTTGCCACTGAAAAAGACAAGCTAACCAGTAAAAAAGTCCTTGATGTTCTCGATGAATTAGCGGTTTCCGGGGATTCCAGGCTCATCGAAGCATTTCCTGTGGTCTTGGCGAATTGTGCTCATCGAGGCATTAAGCTGGATATCCGTGATCTCTTTTCCATGCATGAAGGAGACAGCCAACAAAGAGCAACTCTGGAAAAGCTGATCCTGGTGAGTTCGGATCTGTTGACGCTGGAAGGATTGGATAAACCCGAAGGGCTGGACGGCATCACTGAACCCCTGAGACAAAAATATGGTGATTTACTTGAAGAGAAAATAGTAAGCCTGAAGCCGAACAAGACTCTATCGACTGATCGTTTTAAAAATTCCGTGAGGAGATATGCGACAGATATCGCGAAATCTGAATCAGCTCGTGAAAAGGAGAAACAGAAACAATTTAAATCATTCCAGCTAAACCGCCACCTGAGCACCCTCTTTCCCCCGAAACAGAAAGAGCTCGTTCTGAAAAAGCTCAAGGGAGAAAAACTTACACAGACCGAGAGAGAATATTTTTCGCGCGTTGTTAAAAAGAAGCTGGAAGCCTTGGCAAACACCGAGGTAAAAAAGCTGGCCGTCAGGCTTACCAGGAAATAGAAAAGCGGACCCGGACCTTCCATCGAAAAAGATTTTCAGATAAACAGGCTGCGTGCTATTTTATTTTGGAAATAGCAGGATTGTTCCAAACATCCATTAAGGAGAAAAAAATGTGTGATCCAAGGCGAATGATACCCATGGCTTTCCTTTTTTTTGTTGTCATATTTTTATCTCCCGCACCGGTATACTCCCAGGAGGAGGT
>CAZIXY010000471.1:0-1728 GCA_964543315.1 uncultured Desulfobacteraceae bacterium
GCGGGGTTTTGACCCGTCAACTGATTTTGTGTCGAACCTTCCAGCGGGCGCGCCTCTTCTTGCTGCCCACCTTCCGCCGGCGTCTTGGCTTTGCCATTCACTTCTCCAAAAACGGTTTCAATTACCCTTTACAAAATACTTCTGTCCGGTATAATATGTGGTATTATAGCGAAAAGCAAGAGACTGTTAAGATTTTTTTTGTTTAATTTAAGGTGCTCGGATGATTCAGTGTAAAGATTGTGAATTTTACGAGATCGGGCCTGATGGTCGCAGGACATTCAAGTGCGATCCCTTTAGCAACATCAAGGAGCCTGAGTGCCTGGCTAAGTGGCAGATTTTGCGTCTTGACGCCCTTGTCGCCGCCCATCGCGGCCTTTTGAGTTGGTATGAGAGGATGGCGCCTATGCAGGACAAAATCTTCAAATATGTCCAGCGCGAATTAGACGACGTCAACGAGGCCGAACGCTGGAAAGTCCCCGACGAAGATGATGACGACCAAGACCAGAACGACAACTTGTGAGTAATCTGCGATTTGTCGCCGATATCTGGGCCGGGTAAAATATTTTTTAATGATATCAGAATTTTTTAGTTGCAAACTTTGCCTTGGCGGTTTATAATGATTCAAAATAAGGGATCGAGGAGAAAGTAGCGGGGGTGGGTATAATTACCCTGAATCGCTTGAGCCTTGTCCTTATGATCTGGTAACATGAAACATTTCCGGCTCAGAGGGCGTACAATATATATATAAATGCATTTTTCTCCCCTCCGGAAAGGTGGACGCCGAAAGGTGTCCCCTTTCTTTTTTAATTATCTGCAAATGTCGGTAGTGTTTTTGCGCTGCCGGGATGATGCTCGACAGTGGTACCAGAATATATGTGTTCTTTCAGGCATAACGAGGGTAGTTCCTCTAACTATTGAGTGGCATAACGGCAAATACGTCAGCCAAAAAATAATTTCATGTTTTTCTTTGTTCTTCTCGACCATAATTGCTTGCCAACAATGGATTACTGGTATAGAATAGCTTTTTTCTAAATGATCTGTTGTTTAGCTTGGGTAATCAGATGGAAATTATTGAATCGATAGAGTCATTAGAAAACGCGGGGGCAGGTTGTGCTCTTAGCATAGGCAACTTCGATGGCGTCCATCTCGGCCATCAAAGAATTATCAAAGAGGCACAGAATGCAGCGAGGTATGCCGGTGTCAAAGTCCTTACCGTGATAACATTTGACCCGCATCCCGCCGCAATACTCCACGCTGGAAGAGCGCCACAGGCCCTGACTCCACTGCCGTTAAAAAAGCACCTCCTGCAAAAGTTCGGCGTTGACCGTTTGATTGTCCTCAAAGGCAGTTTCGATTTGTTTAATCTTTCGCCGGCCGATTTTGTGGACGAGTTTCTTATGAAGCGCATTGGGCCGAAGGTCATCGTAGAAGGACCCGACTTCCATTTCGGATACGGCAGAAGCGGCAACGCCCAAACCCTGAAGGACCTGGGCACCACCCGCCGTTTTGACGTGGTCATCGTTCCCGCAAAAGAAATAAAAACAGGGGACAGTCTGTTTACCTGCTCAAGTTCTACCGTGCGTTCTTTTCTTGAAGAAGGCGCCGTCTCAAAAGCTAAAGCCGCGTTGGGCCGGTCCTACAGACTGATTGGCTCAACTGTCGGCGGCCGCGGCGTGGGCAGAAAGATCGGTTTTCCAACGGTCAACATCGAACCGATTGACCAAATTG
>CAZIXY010000472.1:0-1711 GCA_964543315.1 uncultured Desulfobacteraceae bacterium
TTACCCAGAGCCGCAAGTTTCATCGGGGGACAACCGGGTCTGTTTAAGAACTTGAGTATTTGAGCTTTATAGGTTTCCGTCATCGAACCTATCCAAACAAATAGCGCCTCGCCGACCGTTGTATCGGTTAGACGCTATCCAGTCTGTAAATAAATCGCACGCCGCGGGCCGATCAGGCATTTTGGGCCTTGAGCCCGTTAAGACGCTTCGCAAACCGGGACTTCATTCGAGCGGCTGTGTTCTTGTGCATAGTGCTTGTCGATGCCACTTTGTCTATCCGTTTGACAAGCAGCCTGAACTGCTCACCGGCTTTGTCGGGATCACCTTCCGTTAAGGCACCCTCGAAGTGCTTGATCTGCGTCTTGACCATACTCTTGCGGGCACGATTCCTGACTCTGCTTTTCGCGTTCTGTTTTATCCTCTTTTTCGCTGATAATGAATGCGCCACTTAAAACTCCTAAATTTTTATTCCTTACTCAAATTTAATTTCACTGATGAAAAATCGCATGTATAAATGATAAAGTGGATTGGCGAATTTATACTCTCCGCGAGTTCCACTGAGTTCAATGATTCCCAATTCCCTTGCCCTTCGGAGGAAATTATCCAGGTTGTCTTGTTCTTTTTCAGGAAGCTTCTGCAAAATCTCTTGGCGTTCAAAAGTTCCTCCCCACACAACCGGATCAACTTTGCTTAGAATGGAGACGTAGGTTTTATTTCTAAGCACTTTTGAGATCTTTGGGTCTATATATTTTTTTCCTACTATCTGCGCAGCTTCCAATATTCCCCCCACAGCATCATTCCTATCTATGCGATTATCTTTGTCCTGCCAGAACACAGCGTCCCCAACTTCGTGCATGAGCATGGGATAACCGCCGGATATATTCACCATTAGGGATAGTGCGTCACTGTCCACTTCAATGTTCTGGCTGTCAAACATTTCCTTGAAAAAGTCCTCAGATTCGCTCGGAGCCATAACAGGTAATTCCACAACATCAAAAATCCTCGCAACCGAGGGCTGATGTTTAATTAGGTCTTCTCTTCTTTCAGGCAGGCCGACAAGTATTAGAAAAACAGGCAATGGCTTGCCGGAAGTAGCCAGCTCATCGACAAAACTTTTCAAAAACTGCGAAAATTGCGGAACATCGCTGATCCCGTTAAGGTCATCTAATATGAGCGTTAGGCCTTTCTTGCCGTTTGGTTGAATTTGGTCGTATATCTTTCGCATCAAAGGAAGAAAATTGTCCACCAGTGTTTGTAGCTCACCTTTATCCTTTGTAAACTCTACGCCCGTACCAAACAGCGTTATACTTTTAATATAATCACCAAAAATATTTTTTAGCTTGTCAAAAACCGATTCATCCTTACAGTCCTGCAGAAGTCTTTGGAAAACCATCCTCATCATTTCGTTAAGACTCCGAACCCCTCCTAAGAAGCAATGGCTTCCTATCAGGCTGTGTTTTTCCGCTATGTATTTGATAAGACCTGCAAGAGAACTTTTTCCAATGCCCCGTGGCCCCGTTATGAAAATATTTTCGTTTTTGCCCAGAATTGTTTGATTGACACTTCTTTCCAGCCTCTGGATTTCCTTTATCCTGGCCACAAAGTACTCGGGCTGCACCGGCCTGCCGGGGCTAAAAGGACTCTCTTTTATTTGTACTTCCGCCATATTTTTTCTTTCAACTCGATCCAATAACCGAGCTTGTTATTTCGT
>CAZIXY010000473.1:0-1711 GCA_964543315.1 uncultured Desulfobacteraceae bacterium
CCCCCCAGCCGCCGCAGCGGTAGATGTGGTTGCCCCTGATGACCGTGTCATGCGAGGCCAGTAGTTTGATCCCCGCCACGTCGGGCCCGCTAATCCAGCCACGTACAGCGATGTCGCAAATTGTGTTGCCTTCGATGGTGCTGAATATCCCACCCAAGCTGCCGTGAATTCCGTTTTTCTCACAATTGGAGATATGGTTGTTTCGAACAACATGGCTGCCTATCTTCTGTTTGGACCATCCATGCTCAAGTGCCAGTTCGCACGACTTAACAAAGCCCGGAGCTGACACGGCCGGCAAAGGAATACCGTATTTACCCAGGTCGTAGCGGCCCAGCGTAATTCCGGTGTTCATGGAGTGGCTGATGACATTATTCTCAATGATCCATCCCCTGGACCAGTGTGTTCCTATCAGGCCGATCTGTTCGCTCATTGCCCCGGACCATGGCGTGGCGGCATGACGCATTGTAAATCCGCGGACAGTTATATAGTTGCGGCCTGGCTGGTCAGGATAAAAGACGCTTCGACGAACGTTGATTTCGACCATTTCTTTATTAGGATTAACATTTTTAAACTGCGCCCAGATCGTGGTGTTGTTTTCGTCTACTTCGGCCTTCCAGTACGAGCGATCAGCGACCGGGACCAATACGGTTTTGAGTTCCTTTGCTTCATCGAGCCAATGGCCGTTTAGATAAACTACCCCTGTATGACGGTTGAATTTGTCCCTGGGAGTGTTATACCATTCGCCGCCGATGACATTTCTGTAAGGATTGTAATTGCCAAAAAAACTGTTGGGTAGTGTGACTTTCCAGGTGTCGCCCTGAACTTTCTGCCAGCCTTTGACGATCTCCGAGCCTTTGATAACAACCTTTTGGCCTTTAGCGGCCTGATATACAATGCGTTTATCATCGGATGTTCCGCCCCTGGGAGGGTTGACACATTCGCGGTAGACGCCTTGATGGACGGTAATCACATCGCCGGGCATAGCAACTTTCGCGGCTGCGGATATAGTCTTGAAAGGTTTCGACTTGGTGCCTGGGTTACCGTCCAGACCAGCAATCGATACGTGATATTCGGTTGCGGTTGCACAACCTGTAAAAACACAGGCGGCTATGATAATTGTTAGTACTGTGACAAATGCTTTCATGTTTTCCTCATATAGTTGAGTTAATCGCTATAATCTTGCTTGTTGGATATCTGGAGACATCTATGAGCATCTTATTTATATCCTTGCATACTGTGGACAGTTAATCCATTAATATTTAAGTAGCTCTATCTAAGTAAAATCTCATTCTCGACAGCCTTCCTTTGGATTTCTCCGGGCAGACTCTATATACGGCTAAGCAGTTACGGCAAGACAACAAATCAAAGATGTTTCGCGTTCAAAGCTAAATTACGCCTTTGGAAAAATGATAGCATAAAGCAAAGCAGAAGTCAAAAGGCAAACAAAAAAGAATCCAGAATACAGTAGACAGAACCTTTAAATTGATTATTTCCTATTGTCGATTGACGATTTTGTTGGAATTTGTGCTTCTTCGTAGCCCTTCGTGTCTTTTTTATTGCTTATTTGATTATTTCTCGGTGTCCTCGGTGTTCTCTGTGGCTACTTTTATTTATTGTTGTCTGCACATAAAAATGCAAAAAAGTTGAAAAAATCTCGTTTTTAGAAGATTTTTTGTTACCGGCGGGCTTTTTTTTGCCTTTAATAGGTGGA
>CAZIXY010000474.1:0-1699 GCA_964543315.1 uncultured Desulfobacteraceae bacterium
CCCCTCATTTAATTCCCTTATTCCAAAACAAACTAAAAAATCCATCTAATTTTTTAGGCTCCTCATGAGAATCTGTCTTACTTTCATCACCCAAATTGTGGCAAGAAAGGGTATTTTTTCAAGAAAAGGTATTTTTTTTTAAACACTCCATAATTAAATAAGAATTCGATAGACAAGCATCTCCCCTTTTGTTATACCTCAGATCAAAGCTGTATTTATCTTTCCAGGAGGTGAGGGATGGAACATTTTGAGGGGATTGAAAGCTATTCTGTAAAACATCTTCCCATAGTGAAGGCCTACGCGGATAGGCTTGGTCTTGTTGAACTGGTCAACCATCTTGTCCCGAGCCAAATGGATTTGCCTCCAGGGGACTATTTCCTGGCAATGGTTCTGGATACCTTATCTGGTAGAAACCCTTTGTATAGATTGGAGCATTTTTTCGAGGACCAAGACACTGAACTGTTACTGGGCAAGGAAATAGATGCCAAGCGATTTAATGATGTTAATGTGGGGCGATTCCTTGATAAGGTTTTTGATGTTGGCGCAGCCAAAATCTTCAAAGAGATCTCCATGCGGGCGGTATCAACATTTGGCCTGGATTGCCGGCATGTGCACTTTGATACAACCTCCAGGAGTGTATATGGAGACTATGAGACATATGGAAACGACCCATTTGAGATCACCTATGGTCACAGCAAGGATCACCGGCCTGACCTGAAACAGTTCCTGATTTCCATGTTATGCGTAGATCGCAATGTGCCGGTTTTTGGTAAGATAGAAGATGGAAACGCATCTGATAAAAGCGTGAACCATGATGTTTTATCTGAAATCTCAAAACATATGGCCGCACACGGACTTGGTACTGGGGCATTCATTTACATTGCTGATTCGGCTGCTATAACAAAGAAGAATCTGGAGGCTATAGGAAAAGATATTTTGTTCATTTCCCGGCTTCCGGCTACTTTCAACGAATGTGATCGGGCAATCAAAGAAGCTGTTAAAAAGGATGCCTGGGAAGATGTGGGTGTCATTGCCAAAACAAAGCCGACTGCAAAGCAGCCTGCCGCACACTATAAGTCTTATGAAACTGAAGTGACGCTTTACGGGGAAACCTATCGGGCAGTGGTTATTCACTCCAGCGCTCACGATAGATGCCGACGGAAACGTATTGAGCGTAAGCTGCTCGAAGAGAAGAAGACATTAACCGGAAAGTGCGGTGAGGTTGCAAAAACGGATTATTTTTGCAGAGAAGACGCCAAAGCGGCAGCGAATAAGCTTTCGGCAGAACCCTGCATATACTACCAGATCAATACCCAAGTTGAAGAAAAGCCGATCTATGGCAAAGGCCGACCCAGAAAGGACGGTTTTCAAAAAATCAAAGAAATGCGTTACGTGGTTTCAGCCTATATAGCAGAGGATGTCGTTGCTGTTACAACTTTTCGCGAGGAAGCAGGTTGTTTTGTTATGATTACGAATGTTCTCGGGGAGACTGAAGAGATAGGCTACGATTCTAAAGCAATATTGGAGGCATACAAAGACCAGTACGGTATAGAGCAGGACTTTGGATTTCTGAAAGACCCGGTCATTGTGAACAGCGTATTCTTAAAAAAGCCTGAACGTATTGAAGTCCTTGGTCTTATCCTTTTGACATCACTTCTCATTTGGCGACTCATGGAACGTTCAATGCGTCAGCATGTGG
>CAZIXY010000475.1:0-1697 GCA_964543315.1 uncultured Desulfobacteraceae bacterium
GGGCTCTGAATACCCGGCTGTCCTCATCCCTGTTCTGAGTCAGCATTACGTACTGTTGCAGCGAAACCTAATATACACCGCGGTCACCAGGGCAAAAAGGCTCGTTGTCATGGTGGGGACAAGAAAAGCCCTTGCCATCGCGGTTAGAAACGACAAAACGGAGAAGAGATACACCTACCTGAGGTGCAGGCTGAACTGGGGACACCCTGCGAAAGACAAGTAGGTTACTTTGTCACCAGAGCACGAAAAAGAATTCTCCAGGTACCTTTCGCTTTTGGAAGATGTAAACCAAAGCCTGCTCGAAACCCTCAAGTTGTGCGTAAGGCTGCTTGACCAGTTTTCAGCCTCGGTCCGCAACCCCGCGGAATGGAAAGAGATGAGAAGTATGTTTCAGGAGACTATTGCCGGAGCTGAGAGGGAAGGCAGGCCCATAGAGCTGCACTGAAAGGGAAGAAAATGGTCAACAAAATCGTTTCTGGCGGACAGACCCGTGCAGATCGGGCGGCCCTTGATGTTGCCATTGAGATGGGAATAAGCCATGACTGTCCCTTAAAACAGTCTCAAATTCTACTCATGGGGCTAAGCCCCTTCTTGCATTCCCACTTTGACGTTGCCGTGAGTGGTTTTGAGAAGGGGGTCCACCTTATTATTCGATATCATTACACCTTTCAGCCGTATGAGAATGCAGATTACATATTTGAAAGACGAAAGGCGTAACAAGGAGTAAGGGAACATTGAAATTGGTCGACAAAACAAAAAAACAACAACCAATTCAGGATGACTTTCAAAAAGCGCGCAGTTTTAGGAGTGCGATCGAACTGAAAAGGAAACGTCGAAGACGGGAAGACAGACGTCGCCGTGCTGTGGAGTGGACCGGTGGCATTATCACTTTTGTTGGTGTAAATGGCTTATTTTTTATTCTTTTGTACAGGTTTGGTGTTTTCACACTATTGACTGATAGGTGGGGACTCGGACCTACCCTTTCCGCCTGGATTATAGCAGTTCTATGGATCGGCTTTGCTCTCCTCCTTGCCTTAACCTTCTTTTGGGTTTCAGATAAAACTGGATTGCACTATTTAATTGAAGACTGGGTTGTATCGTGGGACGCTTGGGATGCTCAACAAAGCCATAATATTCAAAAATATAAATTTTTCCCACGAAGGAAAAGAAGGGCGCTTATTAAAAACCTAAAGAAAGAACTTGATGAAATCACTGACCGGCTTTACCGTTTGGAATGGGAAGCTGATGAAAAGGAAGACGAGAAGCTATCTGGTAGTGTGGAAAGTCTCAATCAGGTTATTGGTACCCTCGTTACGGAAGCTGATATTTCTTCGCGTAGTCTTATTCATCAGCCGGAGCATGCCTCTTGGAAAGGCTTCGTTCTGGCACTCGAAGAAACATCAAATGAACTTAATCTGGAGCTTAAAGACATTGGAAAATACCACAAAGATATACAGCCACTGCTAAAACGTGCGTCCGATATCACATCTCAGGTATTATCCGGGATCGTTGATTATAGTGACGAAAAGTAAGAAGGTACGATAATTAAGGCATAATCGGGTAGCCGGGGGTTTTAGTCCCCCAGCCCCCACACCACCCCGCATGCGGGTCCCTGCCGTAGCAGGCAGGCGCACGGGTCGGCTCACAGAGTTTACCGGACCGTAATCGGGTAATGAATGTTCACCCACAGCTCTTTG
>CAZIXY010000476.1:0-1685 GCA_964543315.1 uncultured Desulfobacteraceae bacterium
GCAATTGTTGCCCCTTCCGAGAAGAAAGCGAAGATAATAATGAATTATGTCATTCAGCATCTCTTTGACAATAAATTATTTTATTCACAGCTGGAAGCGTCAGAACCACTTGAAAGGCTGAAGAGGGAGAGAAGCAAGAACAGATTGACTTTTAAGCGAGGCGGAGAGATATTTATTTTATCAGCTGACAGCCGCAACAAGGAGAGAGCGGGGGAGGCATTGATGGGGTTCGGAGCGCCAAATTTAGTTTTAGATGAAAGTTCTCTTTTAGACGATGATATTTATGCAAAAGCGAAACGGATGCTTGGAGCCCATAAGGATAATTTTCTGTTAGAAATAGGTAATCCGTTTAGAAGAAACCATTTTTTAAAATCTTATCAGTCGCCAAAATATAATTCAATTGTAATTGATTGGAGAAAGGCGGTTGAAGAAGGAAGATACACCAAGGAATTTATTGATGAGATGAGAGAGGAAGCGTTTTTTGATATTTTATACGAGTGTAAATTTCCCGATGCTGATGCGGTGGACGACAAGGGGTGGAGCGTAATTCTAACTGATAAGGAAATAGAGGGAGCAATGGTTGAGGATGAAATAATGTTTGGCGGAAAGAGAATGGGAGTTGATGTGGCAAGAGGCGGAGATTATAATGTTTGGATTTTAAGAAGTTCCAATTATGCAAAAGTCTTGCTAAAAGATAAAGATAATAACTTGATGAGCGTTGTCGGCAAGACAATCAGATTGGCAAGGGAGAACCAAGTGCCAGAGGAACAGGTTTTTATTGATGTAGTAGGAGTGGGGGCAGGAGTGTTTGACCGCCTAAAAGAACAGGACTTTGACGCAATTCCAGTTAATGTCGGAGAAAAGGCGGCGAACGAAAAGGAATTTGTGAATTTGCGGGCTGAAGCATACTGGGAATTGAGAAAATGGATTAAGAGCGGAGGAAAGATTGAGAAAAATAAGGATTTTTATCAGCTGAATAATATAAAATATAAGGCAGACAGCAGGGGAAGATTGCAGATTATCAGCAAGGACGAGTTGAGAAGGCAGGGAATTGAAAGCCCTGACATTGCTGATGCGTTAATGCTTACTTTTGTCCATTCGGGGAATTTTGGAATAGTTGACGAAATCCCCAAAACAAAGAAAACTCTTGATAAGATACATAGAATTGGCAATTCTTCTTGTGCTGATAATCCTATTACATGCGGTTGCTGCACAAACACCACCACTATCACTTGATCGTGCAAAACTGGAAAAGGCATTAACCACAATTGACCTTTTTGAACTCAATCGGTATAAAACTATTCTAAAAGAACTACTCGACAGCAAATCTTTCCCCAGTAATTACATATATTACTTTTATCTTGGAAGAATCAATTTAAGAACCGCCCTTTACTATGAAAGCAAGTCTAGCGAAAATAAAGCACTCTTAGAAACAAGTGAGTATTTGATCAACCAGGCACGGGATAAATTCAAAAAGGTGATAAGAGAAAATGATAGCTTTTCAGATGGATATGCATACCTGGCAATGGTCTATGCCCAAAAGATTAAATATGTAGGCTACCCTACACTTTTAAGATATGCCAAGCCATGTACTAAAGCTAAAAACTCTCCAATATTTACAGTACCCAAAGGGAAAGGCCCTTGATGAAAAATCTGCTTTTTGGTATTAGTATCCACACCTTTAT
>CAZIXY010000477.1:0-1672 GCA_964543315.1 uncultured Desulfobacteraceae bacterium
CAGCCGCTACCAAATAGCTCACTTTTCCCAACCTTCAGCGCCCGGCACTCACCCGCGCCACAGTCACAAACTCCAGGCGCTCGAAGTCCACGAAGGGCCGCACCACCGCACTTATCACCCTCCCCCCTCCTGCCGCCCTCTCCACCCGCTCTATTCTCCCGACAGGTATCCCACGCGGATAAAGCTGCCCCAGGCCTGACGTCAGTATGATGTCGCCGACCTGGCCGTCAGGCACCGGACGGTCATAGTGATCCACAAGCCTGACCTCGGCGAGGGGCAGCGTTTTGCCCGCGGAACCGGGGCTGTCATTGTAACGTCCGAAGGTTGCCACACACGATGTCTCCGTCTGCCCGTACATGCAGAAAAAGGTTCCCCCGGTCACTTCCTGATACTTCTCGATGGTCTCCGGGGTGTCCAGACCTGCCACGACCCGAACGGTGCTGATGTCTTTTCCTGACTTTTCATGCTGTTCAAGCACGGAGGCCAGGATCGGTGAAAAAGTGAACATCATGGAAACCTTTTTGTCCTCGATGAGGTCCACGGCCTGCGCGGCGTCAAATTTACTGACGTTGACATTCAGCGCCCCCGCGTGGAAGGTTGTCGTAGCCATAAAAAGCCCTCCAACATGAAAGAGGGGTAGGATATTCAGATGCACGTCTTCCGGCAACACACCGAAAAAATAATCAAAATGCATGTCCGCGCAGAGCACGTTTCCATGACTCAACAGGGCGCCCCTGGGTCTGCCGGCCACGGCGGCCGTATGGATAATGACAAAACCGTCATCCGTGGAGACCTCTTCCGGTTCAAAATGGCTCCCGCCCTCCATCAAAGAATCAAAATCGGAAAACTTTCCCCCTCCAGGGGCCAGATTGTAATACCCCTTTACCGACGGGAGCTTTTCTTTGACTCCCTCAATGTTTTCCTGGAATTCCTGATCCACAAACACAAGCTTGGCTTCACAATCATTCAGATTGTATGCCATCTCATCAGCAGAAAGCCTCCAGTTGATGGGCAACATTATTGCCCCCAAGCCTGCTGCCGCGCCATAGAGAAGGAAATATTCAAGGCTGTTTTTTCCCACGGCCCCGATACGGTCTCCCTTGGTAATCCCGGCCTGCCGAAGACCCGAGGCCAGACGATCGACTTTTGCCTTATACTGGAGAAAAGTCAGGGTCCTGTTGTCATCCACCTCCAGCCATGCTCCCCTCTCTTTGAAAGATACGGCATTTCGGTTTATGAGATCGTAAAATGTAAAATCATAAAGTCCCATAATACACCTCTTTGAATGAAGTGAATTGAAGTGAAACTCCCCGCGCTCCCGCGTGAGGCATCTTCACATCTTCTTTGGAACCCGCCGAAGCAAATCCGCCTTCGCCAAGGCTATGGCGGATACCCTTTTCGCATTCATCCCCGCCCTTTCTGACGGGGCTTTCTGCGAATGCGGGTAAATTAAAATGCCTAAAGTGAGCTGAAAAAATCCCGTTTTCCTAAGAATTATAGGAAGTTTAGTTCATTTTAGTTCACTTTAGGCATTGAACAAAATTGTAGTAGGGGGCATCAAGGCTCCGCATTACCGGAAGCCGAAACACACCCCTACCAAATTAGAGACTCATTACTTTACCGTAGCCGCAAAAGGCAGCACCTTTACCATGCCATCGGCCTTAAAGGTAAA
>CAZIXY010000478.1:0-1646 GCA_964543315.1 uncultured Desulfobacteraceae bacterium
TACGGGCAGCCTCGGTATCCTGTGTGAGATAACCTTGAAAATGCTCCCACTGCCGGACAAGATGGAGACGCTTCTGGTCTCTTTTGATTCCTTTTCCGATGCATCCGCTCTTGCAGAGCAAATCTTCGAGACCACTCTTTTGCCGGCCGCGGTCGAAGTCATGAATGCTTCGGCTTACAGCCATCTATCCATGGCCGGGCTTCCTGATTACGGTTCAGACGGTTACGTGACGGCGATCGCCCTTGAGACATTTGAACCGGCTGTAGACCGCATGCATAAGGAAATACTGGAAATGGCCAAGGCAGCAGGCAGCCGGGCGGATACAAATTTTAAAGAGGATGAACACCTTTCTTTCTGGCTTGCGGTGAGTGATATCCCTCTGAATCTTGACAAGCAGTTTTCCGGTCTCATCAAAGCCAAACTGAATTACCCCATTTCCTCCTGGAAAGGTATTATTGAATCAGCGGAATCTATCCTTTCCCAGGCTGATTTTAATTATACTCTCCAGACGCATGCCGGAAATGGTATCTGCCTCCTGGGGCTGTTAATCGATGGAAAGGATACCACGGCAACGGATAGGGCGGTGGAGGCACTGGATCAGTTGTTAAAGAGCTGTCGGGAAATCGATGGCAACCTTGTGATTCAGAGTGCACCCACTGATGTAAAAGGGAAACTCAAGATGTGGGGAGAAACAGGTTCCGACTTCGTGGTCATGAAGCGGCTCAAGTACCGGCTTGATCCCTCCTCCATCATGAGCCCGGGCCGTTACGTAGAAGGGCTTTGATGATCGATCTATTACAAATAACAATTCACGTGAAGAGGTAGACTCTTATGAATATTGTGCAGCTAAAAAAACTGTCATACGACGAGGTGGCCAAGTGCAATAAATGCGGATTTTGTCTCCCCAGTTGCCCCACCTATCTGGTTATGAAGGGAGAGGCCTATTCTCCCAGGGGACGTAATGCCATCACGCGGTTTGCCATTGAGAACAAATTGGACCTTAATGAGGATACGGAAAGGGCAATCTTCACCTGTCTTGGATGCGGGGCCTGCAATGAGGTCTGTTTGTCCGGCGTCGGGACAAAAGACCTCATCTTCCAGGATCGTGAATGCCAGGTGGATTCAGGATTCTATCCGAAAGTGGCCGAGCGTTTGGCCAAGACCCTTGAAGAAAGCTACAATATTTCGGACGACGATCAAGAGGATCGTGCCGAATGGAAGGAACTTATTAAGAACCTGCCCGAGGATGCCTTTGAAAAGGAAAAGGCTGATATCATTTTTTTCGTCGGCTGCGTGGCCTCATTCTTTCCCATGGTTCAGAAAATTCCTGCCAATATGGCAAAGATCATGGAAAAGGCAGGCGTGGATTTTACCATTCTCGGGGGTGATGAGTGGTGTTGCGGTTTTCCGCTTATAGGAGCCGGGATGTCTGAGAAACTGGAGGCAATGAAGGAACATAATCTCAAAAAGGTGTCGGATGTCGGGGCCAAGACGGTTGTCTTCACATGCCCTTCCTGCTTACACACCTGGAAGCATTTTTATGATACGGATGTCAAGCTGGTTCATGCCAGCCAGTTGATCGCCCAGTTGATAAAAGACAATAAAATCACACTTAAAAAAGACATCAACGTTGTCGCAACCTATCA
>CAZIXY010000479.1:0-1638 GCA_964543315.1 uncultured Desulfobacteraceae bacterium
ATGTCGCTCCCCCTGCGGGAGCGTGGATTGAAACGTCCTGTCCCACTCGATGTCGCCTTCCTATGAAGGGGACGTTGGTTCCAAAACGATTTTTGAATATCGCCTTGAGATCAAAGCCTCACCCAAACCTACGATATGAGAGTGATCTTAGAATGTATTAGCCTCTTACAAACTTCCTCCCGCTATTGTTTGTGCCGCCTCATTTTTCTGGCGTTTTCCTTCCAGCTCTTTTGCTTTTTTCCTTTTGTCCGCCGGCGAGGATCAGGATCTCTGGCGGCATCCAGGGGAAATGTGCCGGGTGCAAAGTCACTTGGCTTTGGTTTCAACAGCTCTTTCTTTTCTTTTGCCTCTTTCAGGCTTTCCAGGATTTCCTGAGAAACGGGCGGGCCGGAGATGAATTCCGCGGGGATGAAAGGGGCCAAAAAAAGTTTGCCGAATGCTTGAAATGAAACACCCTTGCCTGCTGCTGCGGAAGCCAGTATCTCCAATAGCACGGGCTTCTGATCGCGCCTTTTTCCGATCCTCAGGGCCATATCCTTATCCGCGCACAGGACCTGATGATGTCCCTCACCGGGTCTCAATCCTTTCTCCATCACAACGGGATGGGCCTTTCTTCGAACAGGTGCAAAAAGGATCTTGGGTACGGGCTGTGACGCGACCTCATGATCCATTCGCCATTGTCTGTCAAACACCATAATCCTTTTCTCATCGGCCTGGAACAGACTCCTGTCCTTTCCCAGGAGCACTTCATTGATGTGGGACCTGCGTACATAATGCCACCCGTCTTCTTCATGAAGGGCCTGGAGGAGTTCTTTGAAAGTCACAAAGCCGTCTTTATCAGGCACGATGCCGAATTCATCCGGCCTGTTGCCGAGCACATAGATGAGCATGCGGGTCAGGCTGTTTAATCTATTTTTATCTCTTCTTTTCTGCATAATTACAGCTCCACCCTTTCAAGCTGCGTCAACACAAAATCGCGAATCTCACCCGGTTCGGACAATGGGGTCGTTATTTCTCCTCTAGATAACCTCCGGGTAAGAATGTTTTGAAAAGAGCCTCCGCATTCGCACGGACCGGTGCCCTGGCCGGTCGGTAGGACTTTTGTCTGGGCGCAGCTGTTGCATCGCAACACATCTTTGGATCCTGATCTTTTCCCCCTTTTTGCTATTGGTGTTCCCTCTATCTCAACAATATCCATTGAAAAATCGATAACAGGGGCGTTGCTGATGGCCGTGCCGACGCCATAAGCGTCTGCGAACTGATTGAGATCGAGAATTTGATATTCGTCCAGTCCACCGCTCAAAAAGAGTTTGACGTTGTTGAAGCCCCTGAGATCCAGTTCCCAGCGCACCTCTTCCATGATTTTGTTAAAATCACCTCGACGGGACCCGGGGGTGTCCAGGCGAATCGCGAAGAGATCCCGGCCCAAGGCCTCTGCCACGTTCAGTGCTTCAACCTTTTCATCATTAAAGGTGTCAATGAGGCATACGCGCTTTATATTAGGTTTTATTATTTCGTGGAAGGTCTTTGCCGCCTCCACCGTATCACCCATGATGAGAATAAGGGCATGCGGCATCGTTCCGGTCGGCTCTATATTCACAAGGTCGGCACCCAGGCCCACGGCTACGCCGTCACAAC
>CAZIXY010000480.1:0-1615 GCA_964543315.1 uncultured Desulfobacteraceae bacterium
AGTAAGACAGGAACTCATGGTCTTTCGCCCGCCCGCCACGGAAAAAAGGACACAGTTCTCAGGATCGGAAGTGAACCGAAAGGCAAGTTCCAAGCATTTATTGATGAGAAGTTCGTTGTCGGACTCCCTGATTATGTCCGGCAGCTCATTGCCGTGCTCATCAGCGATGACATGCACGTTCCCAGGACCAAAATCAATGCCTGACGGCTCAATTCCGTATTCTTCAAGGTATTTAAAGTAACAGCCGTTTTTGCCGGCCAACAAGTCCGCGTAGATCCTCTCTTTTCCATCTCTTGTAGTGATGACATGAATCCCGTGTATGTTTCTGTTGTTCTGGTGCAAAGCGTACAGGGTTTCGGTGATCACTTGAGGACTCAACCCTGTCACAGCCAGAAGGATGTTTTTCATTCCATTAGCTCCGCGTGTATCTTTCCCAGGCCGAATGATGTCTGTTTGCCCAGGTGGATTTCCGAGCAGAATTCTACTAGCGGCATATACTCTCCGATTTCTCCTTCATAGGTAACCGACCCGACCATACCTCCCATAAGCATGGCCTTGTCCTGGCGGAAAGAGTATCGCCTCCAGTCAAACCAGCTCAGGTCATCATCCACAATTTTGACATCCATGGCCTTTCTTACAAGGCCCCGGTAATCTAATGAAGGTTCACCGTCGCCGTAGGAATTGTAAAGGGAAGAAATCCTTCTCAACATGGCCCTTACCAGGACATGAAACGGCAGATCGGCCTTGAGACGGTTTTCAAATTTGAGACGAAGCGGCGTTATCATATCGACCCTGAGCCTGAGAGTATTTTGCCGGCAGTCTTCGGTATCTTTGAGCGCCAGAGGAAAAGGATTTAACTCCTTGAGCGTCCGGTCAGCGCTCGAATAAATCGATCTATCACCGGCCTTGACCTCTTCGAGGGAAAAATGCCCCCGTTTCCCGTTAATGCGTCTTCCGATCCCGATCTTACCCATCTGTTCAAACGCATAAATGAAATAGGGGAGATTGCGGTTGGCCTCACCAAAGAGCAATAAAGCAAAATTAAAAGAAGACCCTTTTGTAAAACGGGTTTCCATGGTAAGCGGAGGTTCAATAACAAAAGGATGAGGGGCCGCAACAATTCTCGAACCTTCAGGCCTATCCATGGTAGCCTGGGTCTCAAAGACCATTGCATATACACACCTCTTTCTCAGCAAACACGTGTCGCACTCTTGTCTTTTCAGGGCACAGACCACCCTTTTGAGAGCCCGGCCAAATACGCCCCTGAAAGTGGAACCCTTATAACAGGGGAGAATGGTTTCATCTTTCAAACGGCAGAAAAACTGATATTTTCCGTAAAGCATTCTCTCGATCCCCGCTTTTAATTTATGGAATGGTACAATTTAATGGTTATTGTTGTTGAGCAATCTAATATGTGTTGTTGCCTTTTGCAAAAGCTGCAACATTGCAACTGATAGGATCAGAGAATAGTCTCGATTAATGACTGGAATCCAATCAATAGGATAAATCTATGTCTGACCATTACTGAATTATGATAATGCGGTCAGATCTGCTCTTGACTCCTGGGTTTTTATTTTGCGTTCAATTTTAAGGTCCAAGGTTCCGAGTTCCAGAT
>CAZIXY010000481.1:0-1594 GCA_964543315.1 uncultured Desulfobacteraceae bacterium
CAGCAAGATAGGCCCCATCCTGGCCTGTGATTCCGGTTATCAAAGCTCGTTTCATTGTAAAATTCTCACTTTAGGGAGTTGAAGATCATCGCCGGAATCCGGATACTCAAAAGTCGCTTGCGGCACTTCGTGCCAAGCCGTAACTGAAAGGTCATAGGGCATGAGAAATGTTTGAATTTTGGAGATTTCTATTTCAGCGTTTATAAACAATGGCGATTTTCATCCCGTTTTGCATACCACGTCTCAAAAACTATATTATACAGATTGAAACTTAAACTTTCATTCTTCAAAAAAAGCAAGGGTCTTTTCCAGAAGCCCCCCAATATCTATTATTGGCCAAGCTTCCCAATCGGATCTTGACTGTCGTTTAGCGCCGCCATAGACAACCATACCCCCTCTGATTCGTTCTTTGGCTACCTTGGAAAACCTATTCAATCCCTGGAAAAAATGGTTTGTCACCGTCTGGCCTGATTTGATTTCAATCAATGCAAGGTCATGCCCGCGTTCCAGGACGAGGTCGACTTCATTGCCGGTACTGTCCCGATAAAAGAAAAGCCTGGGGCGCTTACCGCGGTGGTAGAATTGTTTAAACATTTCCGCCACCACAGCATTTTCGAAAAGACCCCCCCGAAGAGGATCCCGACTAACCTGGTTCTCTTCTTCCAGGCCCAACAGATAAGCAGCGAGCCCTACGTCCCAGAAATAGACTTTCGGAGTCTTTATCAGGCGTTTTGATATGTTGGCATGCCAGGGCGGCAATTGAAATATGATATAACTTGCCTCCAAGATGGATATCCATTCCCTGACCGTTGTGTGAGAGATCCCCGTTTCGTTGCCAAGGCTCTGGAGGTTGAGAAGCTGCCCAATCCTTCCTGCACAAAGACGGACGAACTTTTCAAACATCCCTGCATGACGGATTTGCATGAGTTGGCGTACATCACGCTGCACGTATGTCTCGAAATAATCCGCCATGGCCTGTGAAGGGTTGATTTGCATATGGTGAAGCCTCGGATAAAACCCGTGCAAAAGGACACTGTCTGTATTTGACAGATTCAGATAAGGCCGAACCTCATTCCAATCAAAAGGCAAAAGGGTCAGAAGTCCGGTTCTCCCCGCCAAAGACTGACTTAAACTTTCCCTGATATTGAACTGCTGACTCCCGGTAAGTATAAATTTTCCAGGTGTGGAATCTGCATCCACCATAGGTTGGATATAGGAGGGAAGGTCCGGGGTCCGTTGAATCTCATCGAGAATAGCACCTTTCTGGTAAGCGTTAAGAAACCCACGGGGGTCATCTAAAGCGAATTTCCGCTCATCTGGGGCTTCGAGGTTAACATACGGTTTTTGCGGAAAGACTTTGCGGCACAATGTCGTTTTACCGCTCTGCCTGGGCCCGGTTACTGTCACCACCGGATACTTGTGGACCAGGTCCTTTAATGCGGGTTCAATAGTCCTGTCTTGCATACAATAAACGATAAATCATTTTTATGTATGTTGCAAGTTTAACTTCCAATCTGCAAAAAATATACACCAAATTAAACCTCCTTTACCTTTCCAAAAAGCTCGCTGGTAGACGCCTGGTAAAATCTCGTCT
>CAZIXY010000482.1:0-1565 GCA_964543315.1 uncultured Desulfobacteraceae bacterium
ATGCTCTTCCAGAGATCCGGATATTTTTCAACAAAGGGCTGTGCATTTCCCCATTCGCGGCAGTCTAAGAAAAGCGTGTCGCCGCCGTCTCTTTTTTCCCACCAGTCAGCGAATTCGTCTGCATTAATAATCCTGTTTTTCCCCGCCAGTATGTTTTCGGCGGTGTTCCCAAGGGCATTCAATATATCCATGGCAGATGAAAAGGGAGGTGAATAGGGTAATTCCAGGTTGCTGACATCCTCTACCGTGATCCCATATTTGAGCAAAGGCGCCACCGCTTGGACCCGTCCCACCATTCCGTCGCCTGCATTGCCCAAACCCTGAATACCCAGGACCCTTCCAGTGCCCTTTTCGGCTACCAATTCGAGGTACAGGAGATCCTTTTCCGGATAAAAATGGGCGTGGTCAAATTGGACGACAAAGGCGCTGACTGCATCAAAGCCCTCCTTTTTTACGCTTTCAAGGCTCAAACCTGCGCTGGCCACGGAGATCTTGAAGAGCTTTATGACAAAGCTCCCCACGGCCCCTTCAAATGTCGCATTTCCACCGGCCAGGTTCGTGCCGATAACCCGTCCCTGCCTGTTGGCAAGGGAACCCAACGGCCAGTATCCGGGTTTTCCCGTTATCAGGTTAGTTATCTCAACGCAGTCACCTCCGGCATATATATCGAGATCTGAGGTTTGCAATCCGTTATTCACAACAATGGCGCCGCCGGAGGAGATCTCAAGTCCCGCTTTCTCAGCAAGATCAGTATTCGGCGTAACACCGGCAGCAATGATCACAAGATCCGCGTCCATGGTTCTCTTATTGGTAACTACCCTTTGTATGCGGGTTTCTCCCTCGAATCGCTCGACCTTTTGCCCAAGGCAAAAGGTAATGTCATTTTCCTCCATGTGATGTTGGCACATGCGGGCCATGTTGGGACTGATAATCCCCGGGAGTATCTGGTCCATTATTTCGACAACGGTGGTTTCAATACCCCAGAGATCAGCCAGGGATTCGGCGATTTCAAGACCAATGGCCCCGGCGCCTATGATGACGGCCTTTTCCACATTTCCTGCGGCGATTTCTTGCTTGATATCGATGGCTTGGTTGAGATTTGATACAGAGAAAACGCCCTCCAGTTCGGATCCGGGTACGGCCGGTCTTTTGGGCCTGCTACCTGTTCCCAGAACCAGCTTGTCATAAAACAGTTCTTTTTTAGTATTGTCTCGGATGTTTTCTATCAGCACCGATTTTTTCTGCCGGTCAATGGAAAGGACTCGAGTTTTTGTCATAACTTCAATATCTTTTGTATCCAGAAAGAATTTTTTATCGCGAAGCATGTTGAAGCTGGTGGATTGGAGTTGGTCCGGGTCGCTCACGTCACCGGATATTAAATAAGGGATCCCGCATCCGCCATAAGATATAAGATTATCCTGGTCGACCATGATTACCTTGGAATCGGGCTCAAGTCTTTTAAAGCGGCAGGCCGCCTTTGGGCCCAGGGCAACGGCACCGATAATGACGATATTTTGTGGCATAGGGAAACTCCTTTTTACCCATTTCAGCTTAAGGCAGTTTTG
>CAZIXY010000483.1:0-1558 GCA_964543315.1 uncultured Desulfobacteraceae bacterium
TCTCTTTTTCCAATCCTTTGCGGGATACTACTTTTTTAGGAGAAATAGGCAACCGGTCATTTTCATTCCCTTATGTAGTGGTCCATAAAGATTTAGACAAAGTTATTGGCTATATAATTTATTGGCAGATAAAAAAAGAAGTTCAGATCAGTAATATTGCTATTCATCCTGATTTCAGGCAAAAAGGGATTGCTGAAGCTGTCTTGCATCAGATAATAAATGAGTTAAAAAGGAAAGGAGCTGAGTTCATCGCTTTAGAAGTTCGTCCTTCCAATAGGGCCGCTTTGAATCTTTACCGAAAATTGAGTTTTGAAATTTTAGGAATAAAAAGAGATTATTACACCCATCCTCAGGAGCATGCCTTGGTTATGGGCAGATATCTCGGCTAATAATTTACCTTTATCAGGCAGAGTCCCTTGGCTGGAGCAGTAGGTCCGGCCAGAGAACGGGATTTTGTCCGGAAAATCTCCTCAATTCTTGGGGGAGGCATTTTGCCCTTCCCGATTTCAAGGAGAGTACCGACGATTGTCCGGACCATGTATCTTAAAAATCCGTTAGCTTCAATAGTATAGATGATTTCAGATCCGCTTTTCTTTATGGCTGAAGCTGTGACTTTTCGCACCGGCGAGAGAAGTCGGTTGGAAGAGAATCCGGAAAAGTCTGCTTCTCTGATGAAGAGGGGAACAGCTTCGGCTATTGAACGAAGATCAAGCGGAGCTGACCAGTGAAAGGCATATCTAAAAAGAAAGGGGCTTATCTCCGGGGAATTGATAATTCGATATTGATAAACTTTAGATTTGGCCAGACGACGGGCATGAAAATCTCTATTTACTTTTTCCAATTTGATTACCCGAATATCATCAGGCAAAATTGCATTTAAGGCCCGAAGAAGCTCCTTTTCTTGGAGATGAGCAGCAGCTTGGAAGTGAGCCACCTGACCTTGAGCATGGACTCCCGCATCGGTTCTTCCGGCTCCTATAACAGAGACTTTTTTCCCGATGATTTTAACCAAAGACTCTTCAATTGTACCTTGAATAGTTTTCCTATCAGGCTGGCGCTGCCAGCCATGATAATCGGTTCCGTCATAACTTAAAACGAGTTTATAATTTTCTTTCATTCCTATTTTTTACCTTTTGAATTATGAATGAAATTGAAGAAACATCTCTTTTAATAAGCAAGGAAGAAAAAGGAGGTTCCAGCTATTTACGAGAAGCATGCTTAAAAGCCAACTCTACAGCCTCTGCGGCCGAACCAGCTTTAAGCACACCTTCCACATCCCAAGTGCCTAGACCAATAACTTTTTTGCCGTAGATGTTTCCATAAGCAATTTCGGTTAGTGTTCCATAGCGGCCGTCAATGGCAATTAGAACATCGGCATTCATCGCCACCAAGGAATTGCGGGCATAACCTAAGCCAGTAGCAACCGGGAAATCAATGTAAGGATTAGCCTCAGACAGGTAGTTTCCTGGCAGGATGCCTACAGTTAGCCCCCCTGCTTGCTTAACGCCCCGGGCCGAGGCTTCCATGATACCGCCCAGGCCTCCGCAGACAAGAATGC
>CAZIXY010000484.1:0-1534 GCA_964543315.1 uncultured Desulfobacteraceae bacterium
AGTCCCATCAATAAAGCCATTGAGGTTTTTAGATAAAGTAACTGCCGAGGACCGAACAGGTCTCTGAAGTCACTGATACCTCTGCGAAGGAGATCTTTTGATTTGGGGCCTTCGCGGACAAAAAAACTTTTGGGATCTCCTAAATCCAGATTATTTGCCTGAGCACGAGCTTCATTCAGGAGGGTGAGATCGTTAGTATCTATTGGTTTAAAAAATGCGTTATGTTTGATACATGTTCCAACAACTACCAAAGGGACGTAACGCTCTGAAAACGGCTCGTCCAAAATATCAGTAAATTTATTATTACATTTGTCGCAGTTCCCGGTGCCTTTATGTATTAGCGTAGCGCTTGCATGTTTCAGACAGGTATGAGCTTTGTCGGTAAAGACGTCGTGGCATAAAGGGCAAATGTGGATATCGTGGTCATTACCCTTTCGTAATAGAAGACTGTCAACAAAGATGACCTCTCTGCAGGTGCATCTTCTACGCAATCCGTACAGAAGGAACTGCGTTTCACTCATTCTTCCGCAGATGGGGCACTTTGTTAAATAGAAAGGGCTAAGCTTGCGTTTTAACTCATTGAAAAACTGCTCAAAGACTTGCTCCTTATGATGAAGATGAGACTGAGTAAGGCTGGCTCTTGTCTGGAGCACTGGGATAGGGTCAATATCCAGCCCAATGGCGTTTGCGCCCATTCGAATGGCCTCGTGGAGTGTGGTCCCACCTCCCATCATTGGATCGAGGATTACCTTACCTTCCAACCCTCCACCCTCATAATAATTGCGCTTGTCCGGATTCCGAACAAGTTGTTTGAGGATGTATCTAAAAGTCGTTCCTGAACGTCGCGCCCACCACTTATGCAAGTAGGTATTTGGCCTATACAGGTGCTTGTTGTAGGATTCAAGGGCCGCTAATTTATTGGCTTCTTCTTCAGGGAAAGATTGGTCAATGGGCATCTCAAATGAGCTGATTTTTTCAGATTTGCGGCCATGGAAATTCAGGGCCAATTGAGAGGGCAGGTGCATTTGGGAATCCTTGGAACTGACCATAAGATAAACTTAGTTGAAATATTAAATGATTTACAAAAACATTTTCTTAAAAGCCATGTTATGTCAAGGCAAAAATAATAGTAAATTTTCATCTTTCACTAAATAATACAGATTTTTCCGCGAAGACCGCGGCTTAATGAAGATACATCTTTTGTTCAAAGGTGGGAAAACATTAACCCCATCTTGATGATTTTAACCGCACTGGATTCCGAGGAAGTAGAGATGAGATTATATATGATAAGAACAGAACCAAGTTTGCAGTAAAGTGAAATTGGCCCTGGATGTCAATCATAGAATATACTCATAGCGTTCTGGTCGTTGTTTTTCCCCCAAAAGTATGATCGGGGGTCTGGAGGATAAGTTGTAGAGTATGATGTGCGGGATCATTTTACTCAAGGTAGATGAGCGGATTGGCTGAAATAAGGCAACACTCCGGTTCAAGTCCTCATTGGTCGCAGAGATAAATCGAATGTCAACAGGTATTT